>NBLI01000181.1 GCA_002084535.1 Candidatus Zhuqueibacterota bacterium 4572_119 | reverse complement strand
CACTTCAACTAAATAATAAATTGTGCCATCAACAATTATATTTATTGATTTCCTATATAGTATCAACAATTACAATTTCAAGTGTGCGACATCTTGAATACTCCTATAACTGAGGCGTTACATTAAATTCCCTGAGACCACAATGAATTCATTCGACTGTGATTTTTCTGGAAAATAAGACTTTAGATGAGCCAAAAAAAGAAAAAAATTGAATCCGTCCTGATTAAACCCGCGGGACCTGACTGCAATATGGCTTGCGACTATTGTTTCTACCTCAAAAAAAATGAGTTATTCAGGGGCGAGCCCAAAACAAGAATGAGTCAAGCCCTGCTGGAAGAATTAATCAGGCAGGTGATGAATCAGACAAAAGAACAGGCAGTATTTATCTGGCAGGGCGGTGAGCCAACTTTGATGGGTCTAAATTTTTATGAAAAAGCAGTGTCATTTCAAAAAAAATATGGGCGTAACCAATTAGTTGGCAATGGATTCCAAACTAATGGCTTATTAATCGATGAAAACTGGGCTGAATTTTTAGCAAAATATAAATTTTTGATTGGCTTATCCCTGGACGGACCTGAACATGTTCACGATCATTATAGGAAATTGTCAAACGGTCAGGGAACGTGGAAAAAAGTTCTTAACTCGGCTCAAAATCTGCTCGATGCGGGTTGCGAGGTGAACGCGCTAAGCCTGATTAGCGATTATTCAGTTCAATTCCCGAAAGAGATTTTTAACTTTTTTCGCGAACTCGGTTTGAATCAAATGCAATTTATTCCCTGCGTTGAAAGCGCCCCGGGCAATCCCGCGAAAGCAGCATCTTTTTCCGTTAATCCCGAATCCTATGGCAGATTTTTAATTTGCTTGTTTGATTTGTGGATAGACAGCTTTTACCAGGGACAACCAACCACAACAATCCGCTATTTTGATTCAATCTTTTACAGCTATCTGAATATGACGCCGCCCCAGTGCGATTTGCAGTTTGAGTGTGGAAATTATGTTGTGGTAGAACACAATGGTGATGTTTATTCCTGCGACTTTTTTGTCCAACCTGAATGGAAGTTAGGGAATATTTTGAGCGACAATCTTCTTGATCTCCTTAATTCAGAAAAACAGACACAATTTGGCAGACAAAAATCCCAATTGCCGCAATCCTGCCAGGATTGTGAATGGCTGGTTCAGTGCCGGGGTGGCTGCACCAAAGACAGAACGCAGGTTCCGCAAAAACAAGACTTAAATTATTTCTGTTCGTCATTTAAAGCATTTTTTCAACATGCTGACGCGCAATATAAAAAAATGGCTGAAGAATGGAAAATTCGCGATAAACAGCAACGGGAAAAAAATAAAAAAAACATGATGGAAGCAATCGCTTCCGGTCAATTAGTCGTGAGCAGAAATGATCTTTGTCCCTGTGGCAGTGGGATGAAATTTAAGAAGTGTTGTGAAAACCAGGTATTTTCCAATCAAAATAAAAACTGTTTATATTGAAGTTATAGCACCGTAATTCATGAAAAAAATTAAAATACCTGGTTTTTAGAATGAATTCATATAATTTTCCACTGAAAATTGTATTTTATTCTTTGTGTTTTTATTAGTGCCTTTGAGTCTCGTGGCTGAATTGTCACTGGAATTTTAAAGTATCACAATATTCATTACTGAGCTTGAAAAGTCACCTAATACTATTTTAGCCATTAAAATTTTCTCTGGCCCACAAGGGTTCGGTGGCTGAACAGTTGCCATTCGATTACAAATTGAAAAAGAAAGAATGTTTTTGGAGGTGGTCCTGTGAATATCGATTCAGAATTCTTACCAATAGGAAAGCTAAATCCCGATTTCCTGTCAGAATTGATTGAGAAATATACTATTAAAAACGAATCGATTGTGGTTGGTCCCGGTATAGGTGTTGATGCAGCGGTGATAGATGTGGGCGATTTTTACCTGGTGGCGAAAACAGATCCTATTACTTTTGTCGCTGATGATATTGGCTACTACGCGATAAACATCAACGCGAACGATATCGCATGCATGGGCGCGATCCCCAAATATTTCCTCGGCACCTTGCTTTTACCTGAACGAAAAACCAGCAAAGAAATGGTTCGAAATATTTTCAGGCAAGTCAGTGAAGCATGCGGAGGTAAGGGCATTTCATTTTGTGGTGGACATACTGAAGTTACTTTTGGTATCGACAGACCAATTTTGATAGGACAGATGCTGGGAATTGCAGATAAAGATTCCCTGGTAAATATAAAGAACGGGCAGCCTGGAGATGACATACTTTTAACAAAGGGAATCGCCATCGAGGCGGTTTCCATTTTCGCGCGAGAGAAGGAGGACAAGTTAATAAAAACCTTTTCTGATGAATTTGTTGAAAAATGCAAAAAATTTATTTATGACCCTGGGATTAGTGTTCTGGAAGAAGCCCGCCTCTCTGTCCAAAAAGGAGGTGTGAAAGGTATGCACGATCCGACCGAAGGTGGGCTGGCAATGGGATTGCATGAGTTGGCAAGCGCTACCGGTTGCGGTTTAAAAATATTCGGTAAGGAAATTCCGGTTTTTCCCGAAGCAAAATTTCTTTGCGATATGTATGATATCGACGTAATGGGTGTTATCGCGTCTGGCGCTCTTTTAATTATTTGTGAAAAACAAAAAAGCCATTCAATTATTGAAGAGCTTAAACAACATCAAATTAAGGCAAAGCTTATTGGTAAAATGATGGAGCCTGAATTTGGTACAAAGCTTGTCTCTGATGAAAACGAAATAGACCTGCCAAAATTTCATCAGGATGAAATAACGAAGCTTTTTAAATAGACTAATTTTAACGATTGTAGGATTTAATAAAGAAAAGGCAAAGGTTAAAATAAAAAAAATAGCTGTTAAGTTTTATTAGAATGAACGGAGGAAAAAATGGAAATTGAATGGATTGAAAGTCAGTTTTTCAGCACTGAAAAAATTTCTAATGAGATGATTATTATACATCATACCGGCAGCCACAACGGCAAAATTAATAGTTTGCAGGGAACAATTAGCTGGTTTAAACCGGATGAATGGCGATCTTCACGGCAGGTTTCCGCACAATATATTATTGCCAGGGAAGAACGCCCTATAATCCAAATGGTTCAGGACGAACATACAGCGTGGCATGCCGGCAGAAGTCAGTGGGAAATAAACGGTGTTTTATGCCACAATTTGAATAACCGCAGCATCGGCATTGAACTGCAGGGAGATGGACAGCTTTTCCCTTACACAAAATTTCAGTACGAAGCCCTAATTTGGCTGGTAAAGCAAAAAATGGAACAATTCAATATTCCCATAGAGCTTATTCGGGGGCACGAAGAAATTACCTCGCGAAAACCTGATCCGGGTCCATATTTTGATTGGGAACGCTTTAAAAAAGGGCTGACATCGGTTACAGTTCCCGGACCAACAGATGATGATGGTGATGGTATTATCTGGCTTGATGAAAACGAAAAAGTGAAAATACCTTCAGGGAAAGACCGGTCAATTTTGGAGGTTATTATTGATTTTTTTGCGGGGTTGTTTAAGTGATTGTCCGGTTTTTAGCAAATTGCCTGATATGAAATTTGCAAGAATTTGAAAATATTTATCATTGGTGATTGGGAAAATAACGCTATTTTCCCAATCACATTTTAGTGGAATAAATTTATATTTTAGCCAAAGCCTGATCCAGATCGTCACACATATCATCCGCGTCTTCCAGGCCGATTGCCAGCCTGACAGTTTGCGGTCCAAAATTTGACTTTTCTTTGTCTTCATCGGATACATCGAGATGGGTATGGAACCAGGGATTTTCCGCCAACGATTCAACGCCACCAAGTGACACAGCCAGACCAAAAATATTTAAATTATCTAATATGGTGTAAGATTCCTTTTTTCCTCCAATTGGATCAAAGGTAATCATGGCTCCCGGACCTTCGCATTGTTTCTGAAATATTTTCCATTCAGCGCTGTTTTTATCATAAAAATCCGGGTAAACGACCTTTTCTACTTTTGGGTGTTTGAGAAGAAAATTGGCAACTTTCTGTGCATTTTCCTGGGCTCGAAGAACCCTGACCTCAAGCGTATCAAGGGATCTGAAAAGCAGCCAGGCATCGTAAGCAGAAGGTGTAGGTCCTGAAGATACGCGGATAGAATTGATTTTTGCCGCTCTCTGTGGGTCTTTATCAACTGCAAATCCCGCGATTAAATCTGAATGCCCTCCAATTGATTTTGTACCGGAATAGATTACAATATCAGCTCCGTGCTTCAGTGGATGCTGAAGGATTGGCGACATAAACGTATTGTCAACTGCCAAAATCCCATTTGAATGAGAATGAGTTAAGTCTGCAACCGCCTGAATGTCCACCATCGCCAGGCTAGGATTGGCAGGAGTTTCGATAAAAAACATTTTGAGCGTATCAGCGTGTTTTTTTATGGTTTCCTCAACTTCATTCAAATCGGTCGCGTTTACCGGCACAACATTTACACCCAACTTTTCGGGAATCAAATGCCTGAATTGATGATCTGTCCCGCCATAAATGGGATATCCAAAAATCAAAGTATCGCCAGGGTTACAAACGGCTAAAACCGTGGTAAAAATGGCGGAAAGCCCACTGGGGAAATATACGGCTCTGGCATCGTCCGCGCCCTGTTCCAAACATTGAAGCCGATCGCAAAGCATAATAAAGTTCGGATTTGAGAGCCGTGTATAAATTGGCCATTCGTCATCCGGGGCTAAAGGAGCATCGAGTCCGCAGGCTCTACGGAACATATTTTCCAATTTTTCCGCGTTTTCTGTAACAAAAGTAGAACATGAAAAGATTGGCGGCCGGGCAGCGCCCATACTGAGGAATGGATCATACCCGACATGAGCCATTCTGGTTTTATAATTCCATTTTTTTGGAGGAGTTCTCCAATCATGTTTTCCCATAATATTATCTCCTATTAGTTTAAGTGTGGTCTTTACACAAAGAATATTATACCAAATTAACTGTTCGCGAAATATTATTATCTATTTCTTGCAATACGTATAATAAAAAAAATATATTAAATAATCAAGTAAAATTATCTTAATGTGGAAATACCTCAGTTACTGGAGGCAGACAGAGATGTCGTACACATTAGCTAATCAATAAATTGTGCCATCAACAATTATATTTTTTGATTTTCTATATAGTATCAGCAATTACAATTTCAAATGTACGACGTCTTGAATACTTTGATAAATGTAGCGTAATTTAAAGAGGTAACTAGCGCTTTCCTAAATAAATTGAAATTTAAGAGAGGTTGTGAATGATCTCGAAATTAGTAATATCTTTCAGAGAATAAGAGGGTGTCGCGCCTGCAAGTTGGGCAACATAGGCGCCAAGTCTATTACTAAAAATTAAAATGTCTTCCAGGGATTTTCCACGAAGGTATTGATAAACCAAACCAGCAGCAAACGCGTCTCCGCAGCCGGTTGTATCTACGGCGTTTATTTTTAAACCGTCCATTTGTACGATGTCGCTGGGGGTCGCGATTACAGAGCCATTCTCGCCCAATGTGAGCGCGGCAAGTTTCAATTGGTAGTTTTGTATCAAAAAATTTAGAAAGCTTCGATCGTCCAATTGTGGCTGTGTATTTGAACGTAAAATGTTTAACTCATTATCATTGAGTTTGACAACGTTTGCCAATTTCAAAGATCGCGCAACAATTTTTTCAATGTCCTTGTTCCAGCCACGGAGATTTATATCATAAATTTTTAATAAATTATTTTCCATGGATAAAAATTGATGAATTGTTTGTCGGCTGGTTTTATTTCTCTGGGCGAGAGTGCCAAATAAAACAGCGTCGGCATTTCCAGCAAGATTGATCAAACGCGGGTCAAACTCAAGGTAATCAAAGGCAACATCTTTTGTACAATCAAAACTCGGCTTTCCAGCTTCATCTAAGGTTACGCTAACAGAACCGGTGGGTTTTATTTTGTCTGTTTGTATAAATTGGTTATTCAGTTTTTTTTGTTTTAATGCAATTTTTATTTCGTCACCATGCGAATCCGCGCCAACCCTGCTAACAATAAATCCATCATCTCCGAGGTTATGGCAGTGAATGGCAAAATTAGCGGGAGCGCCGCCCAGGTATTTTGTCTCTCCGTAAATATCCCACAGAATTTCGCCAATACCAATTATTGTGTACTTGTTTTTATGCATTTT
>NBLI01000180.1 GCA_002084535.1 Candidatus Zhuqueibacterota bacterium 4572_119 | reverse complement strand
TGAAGCGGTTGTAGAATTATCTTTACTTGTATCAACCACCATGATAAATCATGGTGATAGTTCAAATTTGAAGCAACACCACAATTCATTGTGGTGGAAAAAAAAGAACAAAAAGCAGCTATTTAACCGCTTCAACGGTTTCAACAAGATATTACTTTAATTTCAAGTAATACCTCAGTTACAGGTGGCAGACAGAGATGTCGTACACTTCAACTAAATAATAAATTGTGCCATCAACAGTTATATTTATTGATTTCCTATATTATTCACTTTCATCCTCGACATAACCATGCTTTACCGGATTCTGGTGAATATAATTAAAATGGAGATAAAAATCTTTTTTGTCTCTGATGCAGCAGTCCCAATAATTTTGAAAGACCTTTCTCCGTTTTTTCTCATCCAAATCATTTATTTGAATTGACACGAGTTTATGAATTTGCTTCATTAAACCTGGCAATTTTTCACCGATTCTTGTTTTGAATAAAAAATGATAATGATCCTTCAATATTACCCAGCAATACAACTTGTATCGGGATTCATCCAAAACATTATTTAGTGTATCCAGCAATACCTGTTTATTATTTTCAGAATCCAGATAGCTGTGTTTTTTATAAACATGAGCAGTGATAAAATAAACCGTATCGTTGAGATAATAATGCCTTGGATAGGGCTTTGCCATGAACTCGCTCTTTAGATTTGAATCAGACTGAACATTTTCAACAAATCAATTATTTCAATTTTGACTTCACCAATTCAATCAATTCCTCTTTGCCTTCTTTTTTTCGAATATCTTTTTCCGTTACATTAAATGTTACAATTTCTGTATTGTACTTATTTTTGCAAACTTGTGGAAAACTGACATAATACCCACCCAAACCTTCGAGGAATGTGTTGGTAATCCCCATTTCCTCTTTTCTGCCTCTTTTTCTGATCCGTTTCAAAAGAACGCTGACCTCATCCACTTTTAAATATATAATGAGATCGGGATTAATTAGCTTTTTATTCATGCGGTCAAAATATTCGAAATAAAGATTCAACTCATTATCGTTCATGTTACCCAAACCGTGAAGATATTTAGCGAAAATCTCGGGGTCTTCATACAGCGAGCGGTCCTGGACACAGGATTTGGGAACTGTATCGATCAGCTCATGATGTTCGACCCGTCTAATGAGAAACTCCATCTGCAGAGTAAAAGACCAGCGACTCATATTCGCGTAGTAATCCCTTAAAAAGCGGTTATCAATTACGGGTTCATCAAATAGCTCTAATCCGAAATGCTGACTGATTATTTTTGCCGCGGTTGTTTTTCCGCAACCGATATTTCCCGCTAAGGCGATAAAAACTTTTTTTGTCAAATTTGTCCCTCTTCCATTGATATCCATATTGCAAGTAGATTTTAGTAACTAAAAAATATGTAAAACAACTCCTATATGATAAGAAACAAAATCCGTCTCTGATTTGCTGAGATTATATATTACATCGTCTCCGTCAACCTCGATCGCTCCTTCTTTTAAATATTCAGCTTCACCGCCAAATATATAACGAACGCGCAAATCTAAAAACAGTTTACCAGCTTTGGCATCACCTTCGTCAAAATCAAAAGCATCGACTAATTTTATTAGCACACCGAAGCCTCCGCCATAATTCCAGGCAAAATCATCAAAATTTGTATGGCTGGCAATATCTTCCTCATACTCCTCCAACTCTTCGATGCTTGTTTGTGTCCAGAGATAGTTAAAACCTAACAGTCCTTCGACATAAGGCTGAATCGGACCATAATCGGCTCGCGCCTGCAAAAGCAAGTGTGTGAACAAAATATTGTTACTGGTTTTTACATCAACCGGTACTAAAGGTGTGATTAGATATTCCTCCCGGGTTGTTGAACCGTAATTTGCTCCGCCAATTGATAAACCGGCATATAAAGGAGAATCGCTAAATTTATAGGCGAATTTTCCAGTGAGTCCAAAACCCAATCTGTCAACACTTTCCTTAAAACCCGACTCCGGTGAAATTGTGGTAAAATTTAACCCAATATCAAATTGCGCAAATGCTGAAATTGAAAAAAAGAGAATTAAAGCTGTTGTTAACAGATAAACATTTTTTCTCATGACGCCTCCGGTTGCTTTATTTATGATTATTTATTTCATGCCTCCACGATCCAGTTACAGGAGGAAATAATTAATTGAAAATACTATTTTAACTAATCTATTTAATTCCGACTCCCGAAAATCAAGGGATCAAAATAGAAACTCAATTCTTGATAACACGCTGATATTAATGAATCTGGAACTGATACGGTAAAAGCGGCATGACAAGAAATCTGCGATTATCAAGTACACTTTTCCAATTATTCACTAAACCGTCATTTGTGAAATTTTTTAAAATCCATGAAACGATTCCACGGGACATCATTTTTTCAAAGAATGACTTTTTCACAGTGTAAACGGTAACTTTCACTTTTTCCGTGCTGTCAATTCCCGCCTTTTCCTTTGCCAGTTCAATGGCTTTATCTAACCCGCCAAGTTCATCAACAAGATCATACTCTTTGGCTTTTTCACCAACCCATGTTCTTCCCTGGGCGTAAACCTCCATTTCATCGTATGTTTTTCCACGTGATTCCGCTGCTTTGGTAACAAATTCAACGTAACCTTTATAAACATTATCTCTAAAAAGTTTTTTCTCTTGCGGTGTGAGCTTTTTCACTCCCAGAAACATATCCGCGTGAGTCCCTCTTTTCACCGAGCTCTCGATCAATCCCAGCTTGTCATATAAACCACTGATGTTAGGGAAAATACCCCAGATGCCGATGGATCCCGTCAATGTCGATGGTTGAGCCACAATCGCCGTAGCTCCCATGGAAATCCAGTACCCTCCGGAAGCAGCGTAATCGGACATAGAGACGATCACCGGTTTCTTTTCTTTCGCCTTTAAAATTTCACGCCAAACCAAATCACAGCCCATACCACTGCCACCCGGTGAATCAACACGGTAAACAATGGCTTTCACGGCTTTTGTTTTCACAGCACGCTTGATCGCTGATATCATTGAGTTTGTACCGGCGGTTGTCCCCATTGAAAGCGGGCTAAAGGTATCCTCACCTTCCTGTACCAAACCCTGTGAATATATCAAAGCGACTCGTTTTTTCCCTTTATTCAAACCCAGTGATTCCAAAGTGATATCAGCGTATGTCGCGGCTGATATCTTATTCAATTTCCCTGAAGGCTTAATTCCGTTCAAAAATTTCAACTTATCCTGCAACTGATCTTCATAGAGCATACCATCTATCCAGCCCAATTCCGCAAACTTTTCCGGATCCATATAACCTTTGTTAATAACAGACTTCACTTCATCAGTTGAAATTTCGTGTTTAGCGGCAATTGCATCAACGAAATGATTGTATTCCCAATCCAGCACATCGTTAAGCATTTCCAATACCGGCGCTGTATGATATTTTCTACCAAAACTTTCGCCAGAATGCGATTTATATTTTCCAAAAGAATAATATTCAACCGTAATGCCCAGCTTTTCAAACATACCGGGTAAATGGACCGTTTCGATGACCAAGCCGTTCATTTCTAAAAAGCCGCCGGGCACAGCAAAAATACTGTCTGCAGACAAAGCCAGGTAATATTCACTTTCCGAGACAAAACTGCCCAATTGTGCCAGAACATATTTTCCGGATTGTTTAAAATCTGCTAACTTGTTTTTAATTTCATCAATTTTCGCCCACCCCATAAAATTGGAATTTACGCGTAGCAGAATACCCTCGATGCGGTCATCTACTTTCGCCTTATCAATATCATCGAGAATTGTTTTCAGACTAAGCGCGCTTCCCGTGCCAATGGGAAATTCATCTGCCGCCCTGTATTCCGGGATATCACCGGAAAAGTTAATGATTAATGTCGATTTCGATTTTACAGTGGGTGATGTGTCTGAAACGCCCCAAATTACAATAAAAACAAGGAATACAAAAAGAATCGCTACGATGAATAAAGTTAGCAATGTGTAAAGTATCACATGAATTGGTTTCATATTTACCCTCCCGGGGCTAATTTGTAAACTTCTAATTTTGAATCAAATATAATCAATTATTTTAATTGAGTCAAGGAGAAATGTGCAATTAATGTAACACATCAGATACTATATTGGAGCATTCAAGATGTCGCACACTTGAAATTGTAATTGTTGATACTTTCAAGATACTTGAAACAGCTATTAGCAATTAGTAGTTGGCTATTAGCTTAAAATACAATTAGTTATGTTGTGTCGTTCCAGTTTCACCGATTTTTGGCGGATACTGGAATCTCATGATTTAAAAAAAGTTTCTCACATAAAATCAGATTCGATTTTTGGCGAATCTCCGGCACTATCCAGAAAATCAATAAATATAATTATTGATGGCACAATTTATTAATTAGTTGAAGTGTACGATATATCTGTCTGCCACCAGCAACTGAGGTATTACCAATTAAGAAAACACCTCAATTGTTCAGGATTTCATGGATATTAAATCAACATCTAACTCTGGCAAGCCTACGGCAACTCTGTCTTGAATTATCAACATATTTTAAAAGTTGCTTACGTTAATTATGCTGGCAAGTTTGAAAAAATCTTAACAAAAAGTTTTATCACAAAACAGTTGCAAATTTTAAAAAAATTGTTAACTTTGTTTGAACAAATTAGCGCTGAATTACCACAAAATCCTGTTGATAATTTTGACCAAAATACCAGAAAGCAATTTTTTCACCAGGCGATTTTGTGGCGTAAATTTTATTTTAAGGAATATTTAATGAACGAAGAAAAACATTTTCAAACCATCGCGCAAGAGTTAAAACTCAATGTATGGCAGGTGCACAAGACCATCGAATTACTGGACACAGAAAACACTGTACCCTTTATCTCGCGATACCGAAAAGAAGCCACGGGAAATCTTGACGAAGAACAAATCAGAACTATTGAAGAACGGATTCGTACGCTGCGTGTTTTGGACGCGCGAAAAGAAACTGTACT
>NBLI01000179.1 GCA_002084535.1 Candidatus Zhuqueibacterota bacterium 4572_119 | reverse complement strand
TCTTCCACAGTTGTTACTTCCATTTCGCCCATTGTTACCGCGGTTAAACTGATACCAAAATTTCCCAGTGAAGCGGTATTGTAAACGAAACCAACAAAAGTATGGTTTACATCTGAAAACCAATCCGTATATGCAAACAACACCTCATTATGAGGAATTCGGGCAATTCCCGCTGGATTCCAAAAGAGTGCAGACGCATCATTCGCAACAGCCGTAAATGCGCCAGCCATTCCCTGAGCTCGTGCACCAACGCCAATTTTCAGAAATTGACTACCAGAAGTTCCTCGTTTGGAAAATTGAGCCTGAGTCATTCCTGATAAAATCAAAACGAAAATAATTGTAAATGAGATTAATTTTTTCATATCTTTATTTCCTCCTCGATATTCGAGATATTTTTATTATTTTAAAATTAATTATCTCACAATTGCAAATTTACCAATTTGTTCTCCCACGCCAGGTACATCAACATGGTAGAAGTAAACACCTGAGGCAATTTTTTGATTATTATGAGTCAGCAAATCCCACCATTCCCATCCTAATTTATCTGACTCTGTATTTTCATCATGTTCAATTGTGGTGACGTGATCACCAGCCAAAGTAAAAATCCTAATTGTACAAGTTTCTGGCAGGTTGATAAACTGTAATTGTGCATAATTTTTACTCCGTTCCCAAGTATTTCTGACAATATATGGATTAGGCACAACTTTTATTTCATCAAGCATTTTTGCTGTAGGCGTTGATCTTTCAGCAACCGTTTGAAAAACATAGCGATCATTTTCAGTAAATGGTTTTGTTAATTCAAACTTGAAAACAGCGCCGTTTTCTGGTGCAACATTATTCGTATCAGGGATATTTATGTAAAACTGTCCGGTAATCGCTGTACGCCAGGTTCCACTTGACTCGTCATAATAGTCTTCCATAATTTTAATTTCATCACCATCAGTTAAATTGTTTCTCATCTCCTGAGTTGAATCGTTTACACCATTCGTTGTTATTAATAAATTTTTTGCTTGATAACTGGTATCTTCAGCAATTCGCCACACTTCAAACGGAAGTGTTAAGTTTGCCGGAAAACTGGTTGATGAACCATTTTCGGTGAATCGTATTTCATAATCTATTGGAGAATAAATAAATGGTAAAATCCGGTCAAAATTCCATGTTGTCTGAGTATCTTCCATCCAACCACTCGATTCAAAGTAACCAGCATTGGCTTCATCCTGAAGAGTAAGATATAGACCGTCCACTAAATGTTCTTCCCCTGCAAGATTGGGGGATTTATCAATCACTACTTCTCCAGTTGTTAAATTTGTTACTGTAAAGGTTTTATTGTTGTTGTTCACTTGAAAAGTAATTTCATATTCTGCGTCCAAAACATCTTGCTTAATTGGAGATTGAGTGATTTGAATATCAGCAGTCGAACGTCCGGCTGCATGAGTGACCTGATTAATAATGGGATCTTCGTATCCAGACTTATAAAATCCCGGACGAACAGATTCACGATTTTGACCAAGAATCGCGCCACATTCGAGACTCCTTAAACCTGTTGTTCCATAATCATAAGATGTAATTACATAATGATAAACAACACCATTAATGACATCATTATCCGTGTATAAATGTGCCAGTCCTGAATCATCACCCAAATATTTATCATAGGGATGATATTCATTATACATATCTTCTGCATTAATCGGAGTTCCGTTGCCTATTTCATCAACTAAATCCCATTGAGCGATTAGTTGCCATTCATTTGTCGGATCTGCCGGATTCCAATTTCCGAGAGGACCAATGCCGGTTCGGCTTTTATAAAGACGGTATCCTTCAAAATCCATTTCACCAGTAACAGGATCAAGCCCTGTTTCAGCTTTATCATCCCATAAAATATTTACTTTGCCATCTCCTGGCACAAGAGTAATTTTAGGTTCCGCTGGCGGAGACGGACTGACCCAACCCTGATCATACATTTGCTGCGCGAGATCACAAGCGCCCTGAAGAGCTTCCAGATCTCTTGCACAAATAATACCGACAACAACTCGCACTGTATCACCGGGTTCTAACGTAAATGGCCCTGTTGGCATACAAAATCTTTTATCTTCGGGACTTGAATCGATATCAAAAGTACCGTTTGCGCTCATCACATCATATCTTTCGACATCAGTACCCGGATCAACATCAATTGTAAAAATGCGAAACGCTGTTAACCCAAGCTGTTCACCTGTATTTGGATCAATTGGACTTTCCAGAAAAACATAACCCAAATATCCTGGAGCTGTTGACCAGCCAGCCTCCCGCCCGTCATTGTCATAAGTATAAGCGAGATTTCTACTCTCATCAAAACCAACCATGTCATCTTCAGCTTCGCCAACATCTGGATCCACAACTACTGATAAATATGTATCCTGCAACGGCTCTCCAGAAACATTGATAATATCATAGGTCATAAATGCAAAATTTTGATTAAAGAAGTAGTTCCATGCATAGCCCTGCTGAATTACATTAAGTCCTAAAATATTAGCAGCAGCATCAAATTTATATGTTTGATCTGCATCACTAAACCAGGCATAACTATCCTGTACTGAAATTGTAACTGGCTTATAACCTTCACCAGCCTCAGACCAGGCAGAAACTGTATCTGCATCATTTGTTTCAGGATTTCCATCCGGATCAGGATTATAATAACCGTTTGGCCAATCTGGCAAATTTTCTGTCTCAATTCTTGATGGATAATCGGTACTCATTAACACTCTAACGCCTTCACTATCAAACGCGTAATTATGAGATTCATCATATTCAAATCCGGGCACTAATTCGCTTTGCCCACTATTTGGATTATAACCAACTGATACTAATTTATTGCCATTTTTAATTGATCCTATCCAAATACCTCCACCAAAAATATATGCCTGACCAGATCCTTTGGGCCATATCGTACCCGCAGTACCTGTAGTAACTTCATGACCATGTATGCCATAATTTGTGATTGGCAAATATAACTGACCAACATCCTGATAGCGCAAATCAAACATATTATCAGGAAAAGTAGGTTTAGTTAGTGCTTTTTTTGAAACACTGGTTTTTGCTATCACTAAAGTTGGTTCAGTACTGAATAAAATAATCACTGAAATTAGGGTGATCACAAACAACCAGCAAAATAATTTTCGCTTCATTGCATAAAATTTGTTTTTCGGGAGTAATTATCATTAATATAACGCAAGTATGCGTTATAATACTCTTCCGGCGTAACCATTCCATCTAACGCACCAATTACATCTTCATAATCACCATCACCGTTTAAATCAATTGGTTCGGCTTGCTGAACATGCCCCTTTTCATTATAAGGCTGTGGATTCCATTCCATTATTCCCAGGTCAGCATTGGCGCCATATTCTGGATTCTCTCCATCAACAAATGTACTCGATCCTTGGGTATAAACTTTCCCATCCCAATAAGGACTACCAGTACGGGGATAAACTGTCATTGCACGACGTTCATTAAACAGATTTTCTATTTCAGCAAAAAATGAATAACTGAGACCAAACAATTTAAAATCTTTATTAATACGGGCATCCGTACGCATAAACCATGGTTGCCGCGCACCGTTAAAATCTCCCACCTGGTTTCCACGGGAATCCTCACGTGTGTATGGACGTCCACTATTAAAACGCCATAGCAAATTTAAACCAAAGTTTGCCAATGGCTTTATTCCGAACAATGAAAATCCCCCATCTTCGGGTAACCGATAATCCATATTTATACTGGCAGTATGGCGCTGATCAAAATCCAGCCAATAGTCAACCTGGGGATAGATTCTCATTTGCCCGGTATAAGGATCAGGAGGGCCATTAGTAACTAACTGGTAGTGCTGATTCTGAGTTGAGCTTGTTCCCCGGGAATATGACAGAGAATAGTTGATATCAAAACTTAAATTATTATTATACCTTCTTTTAACAGATATTTCAACTCCATAAGCTTTGCCATATTCAGAATTTGTTAAAACTGAATAATTGGAAGGAATTGCAGGAATGAATCTTATCCCCTCAATGTCATACAAATCTTTATAATAACCTGTCAGGTCAAAACTCAAATTTCTACTTAATTGATGACCAACACCAAATTCCCAGGCTTTAGTTTTCTGTGCACCCAAATTTGGATTACCGATATTTTGATTACCTCTACGCAATAGACGTGTCGGCATAACTACAAAATCATACAAGCTATTAAAGCGCGGCTGTTCAAAAAACCAACCATAATTAAAGTGCATGACGGTTTCGTTGGAAATCGGATGAGAAATACCCAATCGAGGACTAACCTGCCATTTTTTATCAGCATTTGTCCATGCTGCATCATCCCGGGTATCAAGCACATCATCCCGAACCCGTGCATCAGGATCGATATAATCTAATCGTAAGCCAACATTTACAACCATACCCTGCCATTCCATCTTATCCAACAGGTAGGCTGCTGAAGTAACTGGTTTATAAGTATAGATATCCTCAAAGGGTACGGCATCATAAGGCATTGAATTATAATCTTTTTTCATAGTGTGCATGAAATATTCAAATCCAAATTTTAGTTGATGGTTATTAGTAACCTGGCTAACCAAATCCCATTTTGATGCTAAATATTTGCTTTTATAAATTCGGCTGCCCGAGCGAGTGTCGCCACCGCCGCGAAAAACATTTGCTAATCCATAAGGATTATCCCATGGATATCTTGGTGTATTGGAAAAACCAGATTGTTTGTAAGAAAATTGATCCCATAAGCCATCGCCATCGCTATCCCTGTTATCGATTGGGACAAATTCGTAATCTTCCCACCAATTTTCAAAAATTGAGAGAAATTTATCATCCTGATCTCTTAAATAACGTTTAGACCTGTTATCGAAATTTTCAAAATAGGTGAAATTTAGTGTATAAAAAGTTTTTGAGCTAAGCGTGTGGGTCCAGTTCATTTTATATTGTTCGCTCTTTTGCATCCTGGAAGGAAAATGGTCTAACATATTTGAACTTGGATTATAAGACCAGCCTAATGAATCATAAGCTTCCTGTTGTGTTGAGTAGCGCCAGTCCCAATCATATTCATCCCACTGATCTCTTGCCTTGAATCCACCTAACATTAATTTCATATTTGGATTAATATTATAGGTTAATTTGAATTGTGCGCTGTACTGCTGTTCACCATTATGTGGAAACCAACCTAAATTATTACCATCAGGGTCAAGAACTTTGTAACCAGGGCCGCTATTAATGACAACATTATTAATCGCATTACGGTAGGAATCATTACCATCTTTGGGATAATATACTTCATCATATTGTCCCCTGCAATCAGTAGTAAAAACACGACCTGAAAAATAAAATTTAATTTTATTAAAACCCGGAACCGGTCCTCCAAAACTCATTTCATAAGTATTGTCGTTTGCTGAGAATGTTTCTTCTCCAAATGGTTCATCTGTAGTATATTGTAACTGTCCCGTATATTTATTTCCTCCTTCTTTGGTAACAAGATTTACAACGCCGGACATTGCTTGTCCATATTCAGCGCTAAATCCACCTGTCAACAGCACAATTTCATCTATTGCATTCCTGTTAATTGTGGCGCCTACAATTCCTTGCAAGGGATCCCGAATCGTCATTCCATCAACCATATAATTGATTTCATTTCCGCGCCCGCCCCTGATATGATTATCTACAACGCCAGCTTGAAGACCGATTGCATCTTGAAAATTATCCACTTTTGGCATGAGCATAATTTTGTCCCCTTCCATTTCACGATTGGAAGCAGTGGCGTCTCTTCTCACCATCGGTCGTTCAGCAGTGACAGTTACAGTTTCACCCAATTCCATTACTTCGCTTTCTAACTCAAAATTCAAAGTTGTCGTCATATCCTGTATTGACTTTACGCCAACTTTTTCAACTTCTTTGTAACCAAGATATTGAACCGTTAATGTAAACGTTCCAACAGGCACATTAATTATAAAATATTCTCCCTGAATATTTGTAGCTGCACCCAGTGAGGTATTTTTAATAATAACATTAGCGCCAGGAAGTGGTTCACCACTATTTTTGTCAATCACCTTCCCAGATATTTTGCCTGTCACTCCTGCAAACATAAGTGAAGGAATTAACAAAAGAACAACAAAACAAAACAATTTTTTTTTCATATTACATGTTCCTCCTTAATTGATGAATAAATTAAAATAATTTGATTGGGTATCTCAATTTTGTTTTAGTTTATTTTCGATTTTCACAAGACGTTTTATTCCATATTTAAGACAGCGGTATCTTTCATTGGTACTTTTATGAATCGAAAAATCTCCTTTTTTCCCGCGCTCTAAAATTTTGTAAATAGTAGGTCTTGAAACATTATATTTATTTGCCAGTTCAGTTACAGTTTTTTGATTATAAAAATGAGCTTTAAAAATTGCCATTCGGTGTTCCGGAAGTAAACGCATTCGTTTGTGGAGTCCCATAACTATTTCTATTTCAAATTAATAAATAACAGTTTTAAATTGTAAATAACGCTCCTGCAATTATCCTTAATTAACAACTTTATTGAACAGAATTCAATAACCCAAAAGGGTAAATTTGTTAACAAATAGTTATTTACTACAGAGAAGAAAATATATTAAGGTTTGTCCAAAGTATTGTAAAATAATGACTCTTGTGTTAATGAGATTCAGAAGAGATAGTCTGAAAACTTTTCCGATATAACCCAAATGGGTTATTATTGAAATGCTAATAGATAATTTTTATTAGCCTGAAATATTCTTTCGCCACCAAGACACGAAGGCACAAAATTATAAAAAACAATAAACAAAAATGTAATAAAAAAAAATCGCAATACAAAAAAGAGTTTAAAATTCAGTTTGTTTCTATCTTATTTTTTCTTAGTGTCTTGGTGCCTTGGTGGCAAGAATTCTTGAATAATCCAGGTTAGAGAAGAAATTTTTTCTGGCATTGAAAGTCGTTTGGATAAATATAATCGCGAAATTATTGAATTTGAAGAAAAATAAGGGGTTCCTTTTAAAAAATTTGAGAGTATGTGGGATAATAATAAGCTAAAAAATCGACACTGCTATAAAATTGAATCTGATTTTATTGACTGGGAAATATTGGAAATGGAAAAAAGGATTTGCTCAAAGCTCAGACAAAAATCAGGAAAGCTGTCTCAAAATGAATTTAATCACAGTTTTTGAATTGATAACTGAGTAATCAATTCTTTTCCTTCAACAACTTCCCACTCAACCTTAACAAATCAATCTCAAATAATTTAGCATCAAATTTGGCAGCAGAAATGCTGTTTTTGGCGCGGATTAAATTGAGCTGGGCTTCACGGAATTGAGTCGTGGTAACCTGTCCCAAATTAAATAATTCCTGTGTGCGTTTAAAATTAAGTTCGGCAACTTCAAGATTTTTCTGCTCTAATTTTAAAACGATGAGACTGTTTTGGTAAGCTTCGTAAGAATTGGTAACAATGTTAATTAATTCCAGACGCGCTTCTTCTGATGCTAATTCCTGACTGTTAACACCAATTTGAGCATTCTGTCTTTGAATGTTATTTTTGAAACCATTAAATAGATTAAAACTTAATGTGGCGCCAGCTCTGAATGTTTTTGTTGGATTGTCTAAATTATAATCAAAGTCCGGATTAATATTGCTGTAACCATAAGATGACTGAACACTTAATTGAGGGGAATATGATGCCCGCGAAATTTTTAAATCAATCTTTGATTGCTTGTATCGGTTAATCGCTGATAGATAGGACGCATTATTCTTTAAAGCTAAATTACGCAGCTCAGATAATTCCATATTATTTGTAAAAGTTACTTCGGTGTCAACTTCGAATTTCTGATCACCCTCGAGATTGAGCAGCAGGATTAAATCGCGTCTTGATTGCTCCCAGAATAGTTTTGCATTGACGAC
>NBLI01000178.1 GCA_002084535.1 Candidatus Zhuqueibacterota bacterium 4572_119 | reverse complement strand
TTGCAAAATCAATCTGCTTTAAATCCAGTTAATCTTGAGAATCCTGTTATCCTGTCCAATTTCATTTTCATTTAATGGTCTCACCTGTGATCGGTTACTAACTTTTTCTATAAAAAACCAAAATGTAAGTTTCCCGAATTAAAAGAGGAAGGTATCAAAATGGCAACTTTGGAAAGAAGTATTAATCGCCGCCAGAGCCATGAAAACGGGAATGGAAATTTTACGGCCTTTGTTGGTTGAAACAGGAGTCGAGCCTGTGGCAAAAGTCGCATTGGGCACGGTGAAAGGCGATCTCCATGACATTGGTAAAAATCTTGTCGGTATGATGCTTGAAGGCGGTGGTTTTGAAGTTATCGACCTCGGTGTGGATGTCAGCCCTGATAAATACCTGGAAGCCGTTCAAAGTAATGAAGTCAAAGTTATTGGTTTGTCAGCTTTGTTAACAACAACCATGTTAAATATGAAAGACACAATTCACGCGCGAGTTTTGAACGAACACCATGCTTCAGCATGGTGGCGTAATGCAAACCAAAAAGCAAATAGCTGCTTCAGCAGCTTACAAAATTATAAAGAGACGACTCAAGCGGAATAGTTACATGTTTTATTTGCTAATTTATTAATATTCATTTATTTCTAAAACCGGCTTTGACGGACTAATTAATACGCTGATCACTGCCTGAACATTTAGTTGGTTATAACCGGTTTAATTAAACCGTTAATCGATTCTCACTGAAAATATTTCTAACTATCAAAAAATTTGAAACAGCTTTTTAGCAGTTAGCTATTAGCTTGAAATACAATTAGTTATGTTGTGTCATTCCAGTTCCACGGGTACAATTCTGAAAAGTTGGGATATGGTGTTTTTAATAGCAACTAAAATATTTTAACCGTTTCAACGGTTTTATCAACTTTTAGGCACTGCTCCCAGTTCCACCGATTTTTGGCGGATACTGGAATCTCATGATTCAAAAAAAAGCTTTACGCATAAAATTAGATTCATTTTTTGGCGAATCTCTGGTACTATTAAACATAAGGTCTAAATTGAAATCGAGTTATTAACGATAACTCTTTATTTTAAAGATATGGAGTGAATTGACTGTGTCAATTCATTGCATCGACACAGTCGATGCACTCCAAAGTAAATATTGAAATTGTGTGTGATTTAACATTTTCATTTTAGAATTTCAGGTAATAACCTAAGTTAAAGGTTGCTGTCTTTAAAAACAGAAAAAATGGAATCATATAAGCTTGGAAGCAGTGAAGTTTTATCGTCTCGTTTAATATATGGCTGCATGCGCGTTGTTGGAGATAATTCAAATAAAAGCCGCAAAAAAGGAAAGCAAGCCCTCCTGACCGCAATTGAACAAGGCTATAACCATTTTGATCATGCTGATATTTATGGCGGTGGGGAGTGTGAAATATTATTTGCTGAAGTTTTAAAAGAGCTTTCCTATGATCGAAATAAAATAATTATTACCAGTAAATGCGGGGTGCGGAAAAAAGACAATCCCTACAAAAATGATCCCGCCCGATATGATCTCTCGAAAAAATATATCATTAAAAGTGTCGAAGGCTCATTGAAGAGATTAAATACAGAATACATCGACCTTCTGCTATTGCATCGTCCTGATTATCTTCTTCACGCGGAAGAAGTGTCTGGTGCTTTTTTGGAGCTTCTGAATTCGGGAAAAGTTCTAAATTTTGGCGTTAGCAATTTTAGTCCATCTCAGGTTTCCATGCTGCAATCGTATTGTGAGCAACCATTGTTAGTGAACCAGGTCGAGATCAACATTCATAATATTACGTCCTTAACCGATGGAACTCTGGATCAATGCCAGCAATTAAAAATTACTCCGCAAGCCTGGTGCCCATTGGGCGGTGTCGCCTACCCGGCGTGGGGAAATACATTCACTGTAGAGGACGAAATGCGTATCAAGTCCGAATTCGACTTTCAGGCAAAAAAATACAATACCGAAAACTGGATTATAATGTTGGCGTGGCTGCTCAAACACCCAGCGAAAATTTTACCAATCATCGGTACAACAACTCCATCGCGTATCAAAGACGCAAAACAAGCATTGGATATTCATTATAGTAGAGAAGATTGGTATAGACTCCTGGAAGCTCGCCAGGGTTATGCGGTACCTTGAGTTCTTATTGATAAGAGAATTGGTTGGAATTAAAAATTATATTTAACCTGAAAAATTGAATTTAAAATAAAAACTTATGCTGCAAATTCATGAACTAAATTATTCGATCGGACAACGTGAATTATTGTCATCAGTTAGTTGGGTGATCAAGGCCGGAAAGAGAGCCGCTTTGATTGGTCCAAATGGTGCTGGTAAAACTACCTTGCTCAGGCTGCTAACAGGAGAAATCAAGCAGGAAGCAGGAAAGATAATTCGTCCGAAAAATTACACCATTGGTTACTTGCCCCAGGAAGAACTTAATTTGCAGGAAAATTCCATATTGGGTCTTGTGCTTGAGGGTAGCAGCGAAATAATCGGGTTAGAAAAAAAAATCACGGAATTGCACGAGAAATTAGAAAATTCAAGTTCAGACAACAAGGAAATATTACAGCAACTCGGTAATTTTGAGCAGCGCTATGAACTTTTAGGCGGTTACCGCCTGGAAGCAGAAGCCAAAGCAATTCTCGCTGGTTTGGGATTTGAAAACAAGGACTTTGATAGCTCAATTACACAATTCAGCGGTGGTTGGCGCATGCGTGTTTATCTTGCCCGCCTGCTCATTCAAAAGCCTGATTTACTTTTACTCGATGAACCTACGAATCACCTTGATTTACCTTCCCTGGAATGGCTGGAGCAATACCTACTGACTTTTTCCGGCAGTATGGTTATCGTTTCTCATGACAGATTTTTTATAGACCGGTTAGCGCATGAAATTTATGAGTTAGAGTTTGGCAAACTTACGCACTACCCGGGGAACTACCATTTCTATGAAAAGCAGAAAGAGAAGAATCTAATTCTGTTGCAGAAAAAACGCGAGGAACAGAAAGCTGAACGTGAACGTCAGCAAAAATTCATCGACCGGTTTCGCTATAAAAATACCAAAGCTACTCAGGTTCAAAGCAGAGTTAAGCAACTGGAAAAACTTGAAGAAATTGCTATTCCACCTCCTCCTCCGAGAATTAATTTTAAATTAACCTCTGAAGTGCAAAGTTATAAAGATGTGGTTAAATTTATCAATATGTCATTTCGATATAACAATAACTGGGTATTGGAAAATATAAATTTGAACATTTACCGTGGCGATCGAATCGCTATGGTTGGAGTAAACGGCGCCGGAAAAACAACATTGACGCGTTTGATGGTTAAACAATTGTCACCTGTCAGCGGTGATATTCAATTTGGGCAAAGAACCAAAATTGGCTATTATGCCCAGCATCAGGTCGAGGCTTTAAACCAGGACTTGACAATTTATGATGAAGTGGAAGCGACAGTTGCAACGCGATATATTCCCAAAATCAGAAATATCCTTGGTGTTTTTCAGTTTAGCGGGGATGATGTTTTTAAAAAAATAAACATCCTTTCCGGCGGTGAAAAAGCACGGGTTTCTCTGGCAAAAATTCTATTATCACCGGTTAATTTTCTGATAATGGATGAACCCACTAACCATCTTGATATGGCTTCAAAAGAGGCGTTGGAAATCGCGCTGGCGGATTTTGACGGAACGCTGCTTATCATTTCTCACGACAGGTATTTTTTAGACAAACTGGTAACCAGGATCATAGAAATAAAGGATCACGGATTAAAAGAATACGAGGGCAATTATTCTGATTATTTAAGGTTTCGTGAAAAGGAAACTGAAAATAATGAAGCAAGTAAGAAAAAAACAAAACAAAAAAATGATTTTAAAAAAACAAAAGAACAAAAAAAGATTGAAGCCAATGCCCGGCAGCAGATAAGCAAAAAACGAAATCACCTGAAACAGGAAATTCAATTTTCCGAAGCAAAAATTGAAGAATTGGAGAGGCGTAAAGCAGAATTAGAAGAACTTTTAGCTGACCCTGATACTTATAAAAATAGCCAATTAGCTGTTTCCTCGCAAAAGGAATTCAACGAAGTGCAAAATGGATTACGGGAGTTTTTTGAAAAGTGGGAGAAAGCGCAGGAAGAATTGGAAGGATTACTGGCAAAAATCGATTTATCCAACAATGGATAAGTTCTCATAGATTAAAAATATTTCAAAAAAGTTAAACAAAATGAATTTTATACCGTAATTATTCTGTTATGTAATTCACAATCATTAAACAGGAGTAATGTTATGAAAAAATTTAATTCACGATTACGAAACAAGCTCTTTGTTTCGTTGATTGTTTTTGTCGTCATTTTTTCTTTTCAATTAATGGCGTCGCCTGACGCGGGGAAACGACCACTCATGCGTTTCCCGGATATTCACGAAAATACAATCGTGTTTGTCCATGGCTCTGATATCTGGAAAGCACCCGCGGATGGTGGAATCGCTGTACGGCTCACTATTCATGACGGCGACGAATCATTTCCAAAGTTTTCGCCGAATGGTAAACTCATCGCTTTTACCGGGCAATATGACGGGAACACTGATGTTTACGTAATGGATGTTTTTGGTGGGAATATTACCCGCGTAACATTTCATCCGGGTGGAGATCAGGTAGTTGGCTGGCATCCCACCAAAAATAAAATTATCTTTACTTCCGGAAGGAAAAGTTGGAGTCGCTTTTCCCGACTTTTTATGATTGCTCCTGATGGCAGCGGACTGGAAGAGTTGATTATGCATGAAGCAGTTCAGGGCAGTTTTTCACCCGATGGAAATAAGATTGCGTACAACAGAATTTCCCGCGAGAATAGAACCTGGAAACGATATAAAGGTGGGACGGCACAGGATATTTATTTGTTTGATTTTGAAAAAATGAAAGACAGCAAGTTAACCACTTATGGCGGCACGGATCGAATCCCCATGTGGATTGGTGATAAAATCTATTTTTCATCTGACAGAGGCCGCGTTTTAAATTTATATTCCTATGACATCAATACATCAAAAATTGAGCAGTTAACTCAACACAAAAATTATGATGTTAGACGTCCCAGCAAAGGCGGGAACAAAATTGTTTATGAGATTGCTGGTTCACTTTGGGTCCTGGACGTCATTACTGGAGAAACAAAAAAAGTCAACGTAGAAATTAAGGCTGATCCCGAAGAGGCTCGACCCCGTTGGGAAAAGGTGGATGGATTGATTACTGGTGTTGACATTTCTCCTTCAGGAAAAAGGGCTTTGGTTGTAGCTCGTGGTGAAGTTTTTACCGTACCTTAATTATTAGCCAAAACACTTTGGATAAATTAGATAATCCAAGTCAATATTTCAGGCGTTTGATGGATTAAAAATTAGCACGACTTTTACAATAATGAATAAAGAATTGGCTTACCAGGTCTATATTTATTCTTTGAACTCCGGGAAGTCAGTTTCTGTAAGCCAGGGAATTTTTAATGATTTTAGTCCGGTTTTTTCAGGTTGTGGAAAATATTTATTCTTTCTTTCCAACCGACGTTTTAATCCCACGTTCTGTGATTTTGAATGGGAGATGGTTTACAAAAAAGTAGCCGGAATATATTACCTGACACTGCAAAAGGATGTCCCCTCACTTTTACCGTTTAAAAGCGATGAAGAAATTTCTGACAAACCGAACGCTGATAAAAAGAAGAAAGAGGGTAAAGATAAGGAAGATGGGGATATCAGTATTGATTTTGATGGAATATCTAACAGGATTGAAGCGATTCCGGTAGAACGCGGGAATTATAGAAATCTGTCCTTGAACGAGGGTAACCTATTTTACTTGAACAAAGACGAAGGTGATTTTAACCGGTTTGAATATCGCGCCAATCGAACAATGGATTTATACTC
>NBLI01000013.1 GCA_002084535.1 Candidatus Zhuqueibacterota bacterium 4572_119 | reverse complement strand
TTTTTAGAATGGACTCATAGATAGTATCAACAATTACTATTTCAAGTGTGCGACATCTTGAATACTCCCATAACTGAGGCGTTACCTTTTTTGTAACCTCTGTTGGCCAAGTTGCATCACAATCCACTTGACTTTTATGGTGATTTTAATTATAGTATAGCCTTATTTTATTCCGCCCCACTCAATTCAAATATCACGCTTCGCGATTAACAAAACAGGTTGATGTAAACATGAAATTTTTTGGCGACTTGCACATTCATTCTCATTATTCAAGAGCAACCAGCAAAAATCTCAATTTTGAGCAATTGTTCAAATGGGCGCAAATCAAAGGAATCACAGTTGTAGGCACAGGCGACATCTCCCATCCCGGTTGGCTGGATGAAATCAGGAAGAAACTTGAGCCCGCTGAAGAAGGATTGTACCGGCTAAAAGAAGAATTCGCCAAACCCATGCTTGAAGAAATTCCGGCAGCTTGTCAGGGTGAAGTAAGATTTATGCTGACCGGAGAGATCAGCAATATTTACAAAAAAAATGACCGCGTGCGCAAAAACCACAATGTGGTATTTTTACCTTCAATAGAAGTCGCGCGAAAATTTCAAGACAGCCTGGAAAAAATCGGTAATATCCGATCCGACGGCAGACCCATTCTGGGACTGGACGCCCGTAACTTGCTGGAATTGGTGCTCGAATCCCATGAACAATCTTTTTTAATTCCCGCTCATATCTGGACGCCGTGGTTTTCCGTGCTGGGTTCAAAATCCGGTTTTGATTCTATTGATGAATGTTTCGATGATTTAACACCCCATATTTTCGCTCTGGAAACCGGGTTGTCTTCCGACCCTCCCATGAACTGGCGGTTGTCAGCCCTGGACAGGTACACTTTGGTTTCCAATTCAGACGCGCATTCGCCGGCTAAACTGGCAAGAGAGGCAAATATTTTTAATTGCGACCTCTCATATCCTGCCATGCTAAATGCTTTGAAAACCGGAGACCCTGAAAAATTTCTTGGGACATTGGAATTCTTCCCTGAAGAGGGAAAATATCATTTCGATGGTCATCGGAAATGTAATAAAAGAATGACTCCAAAAGAGACCATTAAGAATAAATCCCTCTGCCCTGTTTGCGGAAAAAAAGTTACTATTGGCGTTCTTTACCGGGTTGAAGAACTGGCAGACCGCCCGGAGAATGCCAAACACGAAAACATCAAACCATTTCACAGCCTGATCCCTATGCCGGAAATTTTGTCGGAAATTTACAGTGTTGGTCCCAACACCAAGACCGTAGGGCAAAAATATGATAAGTTACTCAATCAACTCGGATCAGAGATGTATATGATTCTGGAAGCCCCCCTCGCTGATATTGAGAAAGCAGGAGGCTCTTTTTTAGCTGAGGGTATTCGGCGTATGAGAAAAAAAGAGGTTGTAGCATACGGCGGATTTGATGGTGAATTTGGGGTGATCAAGCTTTTCACTAATTCAGAAAGGGATAAATTCCAAAACCAAACTGCCATGTTCCAGGAGGAGACTTTTTATCAATCGAAGGACAAAGCGCCGGTTGAAAAAATTTCTATAATAAGAGAAAATGAAGAATCATACCATCCCAAAGAAAACAAGTCAGAATCTCCAGCAATGAAAATTAAATTTATCGAGGATATTGAAGACGAAAACGGTTTAAATCTTCGTCAAAAAGAAGCAGTGGAATCTGATAATAATTTCAATCTAATTATCGCGGGTCCGGGAACAGGAAAAACGCGCGCGCTAACTTACCGTATTGCTCATCTGATTCAAACAAAAAAGATTTTACAGTGAGGAAGAAAAAACGCAGTTGCTTAAAAATATTTTCCCAACTTTGACCGTTAAAGAATACCGTGAGCTCGCGAAAGAAATATCCGATTTGAAAAATAATCCAGCATCAATTCTTTCAAACGATTCTCCCGCTATCCCTGAAAAAACCGATCAGCTCTTTTTTAAATACAATGAATATCAAAAAGCGCTGCAAAGGAATAAGGCTTTCGATTTTGATGACCTCATTATGCAGCCAATTATTTTATTTAATACCCACCCGGACATCAAACAAAAATATCAGGAAAAATTTTTATATATTTCCATCGATGAATACCAGGATATAAATTCCGCTCAGTACAAATTGATGCAGCAATTAACAACTCCGGAGACAAATCTTTTGGTAATTGGTGATCCGGACCAGGCAATTTACGGCTTTCGCGGTTCGGACAGGAAATTCTTTCTTCAGTTCAAGAAAGATTTCCCGGACGCAAAAGTGTTTCGGTTGGAGAAAAACTACCGTTCTGATTCTACTATTTTAAAAGCATCATCGCAAATTATCAAAAAAAATTCTGACCACCAGCAGATTAATATTTGGTCCAATTTTTTTAGTGATACCCGCATTGATATTTTTCAAACACCATCGGAAAAATCAGAAGCTGAAACCATCGTCCACCAAATAGAAAAAATGGTGGGAGCCACAAGCTTCTTTTCTGTTGATTCCGGTCGCGCGGGTGAAAACGAAAATGATGTAGATTCAGGGTTCTCAGAAATCGCTGTACTTTATCGTACCCGAGCGCAATTGTTCGCGCTGGAAGAAGCGTTTCTCCGTTCCGGTATTCCTTACCAGACATTCGGGGACGTCCCTTTTTATGAAATCCCGGAAGTAAAAGAAATTATTTCTTTTTTAAAGGTCATTCAGAATCCCCATTCCGAAATTAATCTCCACCGAATCATCAACATCCCGCCTCGCGGAATTGGTGAACAAACATTAAATATTTTAATGAAGTATCAAAAAGACAACGAAATTTCTCTTTGGCAAGCAATGGAACGAAGTCATTACATTGCTGTTTTGAGTACGACACAAAAGCAACCCATCGAGCATTTTGTAAAAACAGTTGAGCATATTCAGGCAAAGCTGCCAAAAATAAAAATCATTGAATTAATCGAATTGATTTTAAATAAATTTGGCTTTAATTCTTATTTTAAAAATGACAAGAAAAGACAGCACTACTGGCAAGAGATAAAAAAGAAAACTGAATCCGGTGAAGAGCTGAATAAGTTTTTGGAACGAATTACGCTGCAAAAAGAAACAGATTGTTTTAATCCAAAAGCTGAAAAGGTTGCATTAATGACCCTTCATGCCGCCAAAGGTTTGGAATTTTCAGTGGTTTTTATTGCCGGTTGTGAAGAAGGTCTTATTCCCTTCCATAAAAAGAAAAAACCCATTGACATTGAAGAAGAACGAAGATTATTTTATGTTGGAATGACCCGCGCGAAAAGACGCTTGATTTTATTACATGCCAAAAGCCGATTTCTCTTCGGCGAACGGAAATCAAATCCGGTGTCAAGATTTCTGAACGACATTGAGCAGGCGTTAAAAGAAAATCGTTTGGCACAAATCAAAGACAAACAAAAGCCAAAGGCACAACCAGAGGATAAATCTCAAATGGAATTATTCTGATCAGAATATTTTATCTTTTTTTTGAATTATGTTTTCGCGGGCTTTCAGTATCAACTTGATTACACACATGTATTTGGTAAGATTGAATAGTAACCGATCACAAGGGAGACAATTAAATGAACATGAAATTGGACAGGATCACAGGATTCTCAAGATTAACTGGATTTAAAGTAAATTGATTTTGCAAGTTATTCAAATTTTGTAATTTCGTTACTCAATTTGATCCTGTAAATCCAGAATATCCTGTTATCCCCGATAAAGAGAATCGGGATCTACGACCTGTCAAAAAAAATATTTGTTAATACCCTGTGATCGGTTACATTGGATATACTAATAAGGAAAATAAATCATGCCAAAAACAACGCCTGATTGGTACAAAAAACTTTTTGACTGTCTTGGTGAAAAATATTTTGATCTTGCTTATGTTCAAAACACGCTGCAGGAAACCGGTTTTTTGGAAGAGTTGTTTCAATTACCGCCGGGCTCACAAATTCTCGATGTGGGCTGCGGTCCGGGCAGGCATGCCATCGAATTTGCCAAACGTGGTTATCGTGTAACCGGATTAGATCATTCACCAAAAATGCTGAAAATCGCCAAAGAGCTGGCTAAAAAAGAAAAAGTAGAAATTAGCCTGATCCTTGAAGACGCCCGGAAAATGTCATTCGCGGAAGAATTTGACGCTGCCATTTCACTTTATGAAGGCGCGTTCAGCTTGATGGAAAGTGATGAGGAAAATATTCTCATTTTAGAAAATGTTTTTCACTCGCTTAAGCAAGGTGGAAAATTTATTGTCAACGTACTTCACGCCGGATTTATCTTTCGTTATCCGGAACAGGACAAGCTTTTTGATCCGGAAACCTGTGTCGGTTATTGGATGGAAGATATTTCATCATGCGAAGGAAAACAGGAGACTTTGTGTTGCAGCAACCGTTATTTTACATTCCCGGAAATAAAAATGATTTTAGAGAACATTGGCTTCCTGGTTATTAGCGGATTTGGCTGTATGCCGGGTGAATTTAAAAAAAATCCGATTGGAATGAATGATTTTGAGATTTTGGTTTTTGCGGAAAAATAGGATGCTATCTAAAATTAATTTAGAGAATAGATGAGTCAATTGCAAAATTTCTTGAACCGCGAATTTCGCTAATTTGCGCTAATTAATTTTATAAAAGTTTTCAATCGTTCCCTGCGGGACTTTTTGGTTCGTCTTTGCCTCTTTATCCCCGATTTGAAAATCGGGGCTATTTTTTTGCCGCCCGGTAAATCGGGCTTTTTTTATTACAACAACTATCCACCGGATTAATCACAAATCGAAAATGCTCAACAAACACCCGGAAAAATTGTCCCGTAGGAACATACGATAATAGCGCCGGCATTTATGCCGGTGAGCTGGCACATTATAATTTCTCCAGTATTTGATATTTAAAAACTATTTTGGAATTTATGGTTAATTCGCGAATCAGCGTTAATATGATTAGATAACAATTCATAAAAAAGCAAGCACAAAAATGACAATAGTCGTGCATTGGTTATTGAAACATTCAAGATGCGGAACGCTTTAAATTAAGCTACCTATCTCCTCTTAATATTTCAATAAAAGTGATTGCCCAATCCCCCTCATAAAACTTTATCAAAAGTGTATTACATTTCTTTCATCCAGCTCCTTTAAGTTTCTAACTAAAAGTAATACATCAATTACTGGTGGCAGACAGAGATGTCGTACACTTCAACTAAATAATAAATTGTGCCATCAACAATTATTTTTATTGATTTCCTGGATAGAATTGTCAACAATTACAATTTCAAGTGTGCGACATCTTGAATACTATCATAACTGAGGCGTTACAAACCAAAAAAGTTTTTTTCTTGCAAAATTCCATCAAAAACCATATATTATTAAATTCATTAATTTCGATCAGTTCAACCATGGATAACCAATTTTAATTTTTTCGCACAGAAGACGTAATAAAATTTTTTAATAAAGAGAGAGTCTTTTATCTCGCTGGGCATTACTTTTAGCAGTAAGGTTGGCAGTCAATAAAGAACGGACAAAAAAATCCAACAAAAAGTATCACTGCATTTAAAAACAGATTTAAATTGATTTAATCGCAATTTTATTGCCAACAATTTTAAATACACGGGCTTTAAATTGGCATTGTAAATATGAGTTTATTCTAAAAACCAGGTATTTTAAAATTTTTCATAAATTATGGTGCTATAATTTCAATATAAACAGTTTTTGTTTTGATTGGAAAATACCTAATTTTTACCTTTTTAGAGTTGACTCAAATATTAAACATACAATTTAACAAATAAGATACTACTCAAACAAGTATGGCAAAAACAGCAGCAAAAAAGAAGGCAATCAGCTATCTTCAGGCGAAACTAAACATCAGTAAATCGAATAGCTTTGAACCGGTTTACCTGATTTACGGGGAAGAAAGATTCCTGCACGAAGATATTACTAACCGCATTTTAGAAAAATCCCTTGACGCCGGGTCCAGGGATTTTAATTTTGACATATTTTTCGCTGGTGATGTTGAAGTTGAAAAAGTAATTGATATCGCGCGATCCTACCCGATGATGTCGGAAAGGCGGGTGATTTTGGTCAAGGAAATTCAAAAATTCAAACCCGCCGCGCTGAAAAAACTGGCTGATTATTCCGGCAAACCGTCTGAAACCACGGTATTAATGCTGATTTATCCCAACAGAGCGCTGACAGGAAAATCAATCAGCAAAATAGCGTCCGGCGCTTACTCCATTAACTGCCGCCCGCTTTATGAAGACGAAACCATGAAATGGATCAAAGAATTTGCCGCGTCAAAAAAATTGGAAATCGGCACGCAGGCGGTTCATTCATTGTATGAACTTGTTGGAAATTCTTTACTTGATCTGGTCAATGAAATAGAAAAAATTCAAATAAATATAGCACCTGAAACAAAAATAACAGTTGAAAACGTCGTTAAGATCTCAAGCATGTTAAAGTTAAACACAGTTTTTGAGCTGTGCGATACAGTTGGAGAGAAAAAATTTAAAAAATCAATTTCAATTTTAAACAACCTGTTGAGCCGGGGTGAAAAGCCCACCGGGATAGTGAGGCAACTATTCCGGCATTTTGCTAATTTAGCCAAAATCCGTGATAGCATTGCGCAAAGAAAAGGTTCTGCAGGGGAGTTGCAAAAAGTTACCAGGCTAAGCCCTTTTTTTATTAACAAAATAAAAAACCAGGCGAGAAACTTCAGCAGCACGGAATTACGCCGGTCATTTTTTTATCTGGCGACTGCTGACTTACATTTAAAAACAAGTTACCAACCACCAAAATTGGTGATGGAGCTTTTAATATATAATTTAATCCGAAAACAATAAAAACGCTTTTACAAAACGAAACCGGATAAACCGCTCATATTATTGAACGATTCTTCCTGTTGAAAAATTTGTAGTATTATTTTAAAAAATATTTGGGAACTTTTAAGATTTTGTTTAGGTTAAAAATTTTGTTAGGACAAGTTAATGGTAAAAGAAAAAACGGGTAATCGTCCAACCGACGAAGATTTAATAGAGCGATTTCAAAACGGTGACCTTTATGCCTTTGATTTGATTGTTAAAAGGTATAAAAATCAATTGTTAAATTTTATCTTCCGCTTTTTAGGGAATACAGAGGAAGCTGAAGATCTTGTTCAAGAGACATTTTTACGAGTTTATCGAAATAGAAAAGCTTATCAGAAAGTAGCCAAGTTTTCCACCTGGATTTATACGATTGCCGGAAACTTAGCGAAAACGGAATTAAGAAAAAGAAAAAGGAGGAGATTTTTTTCAATATCGGAATTAGGATATAACGAAAAAGATTATGATATTTCTGATGATGCTTATAATCCTGAAAAAGATGTTGACGGTCGGATGAAAGAAGCGATCATCCACAATCAGATTATGAAGCTTTCACCGAAATTTCGACAAGTTATTTTATTAAGAGATGTGCAGCAACTTTCTTATGAAGAAATCAGTGAAATTGTAAATATACCATTAGGCACTGTCAAATCAAGAGTAAACCGGGGACGGTTGAAATTGCAGGAAAAGCTAAAATTTTTACTTGAGAGATAAGATACTGTAGAGCCTTTTCAAATTATTAATTTGTGTAAACCTTTTCTTTGAAATAAATATATATTTTTGTTACATCTCTAAATGTCAGGGAGGCTAATGAATACTTGTCAGAATTATGAAGGTTTTATTTCCGGGTACCTTGAAGGCGATCTTCAAGGAGAAAGTCTGCTCGAAATGAAAAACCATATCAGCAAATGTCAAAGTTGTTCTCAGAAGATCAACAACATCAAAGTATTATGCCTGAACCTAAAAAAGCTTGCACCGGTTAAAACTTCCAGTGACTTTGATACAATGCTCAGAGCCAGAATCAAACTTGATTCAAAAAAGAAGCGCTATCAGACTAACTGGAATTTATTTCCCGGTAATTTCCGTATTCCTGCTCATGGAATTTCAATCGCGCTAATCATCATCGCGTTTACTCTGGTTTTTTTAAAAATTTCCAATTTTCAAAATCCCACAATCCCTGATGCTGCAGATAATGCTGAATGGTACAGCGGTCAGCCTATCCAAAACCAGCAATCCCCGGACAATTTGACAGTTTACTCAATTGACCGGCAGCCAGCGATCAGGGTGATTTCGCACAGGCAGAATCATTTACTGGGACACACTGAACGCGGAACAGAGACGGTTGCTGATTCAACAAACTTACTCGCGCAGGAAAATCGACTCAGCGATCTTCAGAGAAATTACTATCAAACAAAAACCTATTAAACCATAACATATTATATTTACTAATAACCTTAATCCGGCAGACTTTTAATTTATTAAATGTACCTGATGAAAAAAATTGCTCCGATTATAATTAGTTTCACCTTGTTTGTTTTTTCAAACAGTTATTCCCAAAAAACAAATTCATTAGAGACTCTGCAAGTTGAGATAACTAATCTCATCAACCAAACAAAACACTCCATTGTTACGGTTTCTTCCATTTCAACACATTCATATACCATTGACAAAAATGAAGGCTTCATATCATTATTTGGAAACAATGTCGAAGAAAGAAAAGGTAAACTTTGGATTATTGGATCCGGCATCATATACAATGAGCAGGGTTACATTATAACAAAAAGCAGCACGCTGTCCAATTTTGAAGAAATAAAAGTTACCCTATGCGACTCTACCGAATACGACGCGAAATTTATCGGTAATGACGAAGCAACTGGTTTAGCGGTAATAAAGATCGAAGCTGAAAATTTAAAACCCGCAACATTGGGGAACTCAGACGATGTACCTGTGTATTCAATGGTTTACATTGTGGGCAACTCAATGGGGATATCATCTTACGCGTCGTTTGGAATTATAAACAGCATTACCAGTGATAAAGTTTTTATCATTTCCGCGCCAATAAATCCGGGTAGTAATGGAGCGGGTGTGTTTAATCTCAAGGGCGAACTAATTGGGCTAATTTCAGCGCAAATAACTCCAAATGTTTCATCTGCTTCTTTTGCCAATTTCAACTATTCAATTCAAAACGGTATTGCGGCTTCCAGTAATCGTTTGCAGCAGATAACCAATGAGATCATTCAGTTTCATTTGCAGCCAATCGGTTGGCTGGGGATTGATTTGGATGTTGACTCCCTTGCCAGGGGAAAAATTATTGTCAGCCACATTATTCCCGGATCACCGGCTCAAAAATCCGGGCTTAAAACCGGGGACTGGCTTTTAAAATATAATGAATCATTTTTTAAAAGCCTCGACCAATTCGCTAATCTGATTGAAAAAACAAAACCCGGCACCATTATTTCCATTGATTTTATAAGGGCTGGGCGCCCGCTAAAAGTTTTTCCGCGAATTACCAATAAAAAACGGTCAGTGATTAATCCCCAAAAGTCAGCCAAATCCAGCACAGATTTCAGCAGCTATTCAAGCCGTATTTCCCAGCAGCAAAAAATTGTGGACGAAGAGATATTACTTCAGTTACTAAACCGAATCAACGCGTTGGAAAACGAAGTGAGTGTGCTCAAAAGCAAATTGAAGAAAGTCCCACAATAAAGCTTGCATCCCAAAATAACCACTACGAAAATTTAAATTTAATTAATTCCCCCATTTTTCTATTGACTTTGTCATAATTTTTTTTAAATTATACGGTTTGCATTTTTCCCGGTATTCAGCCCGGATTCTTTTTTTATCTAATAGAACAATAATAACAATTTGACAAAAAAGAACATATTGAAAATAAATATTTATTAAGGAGTTAAAAATGGCAAAAGATCGTAGTTTCGCGGCAAAGATGGCAAAAGGCGAGGTTGAGAGTAATACCTGCTCTACCTGCGGAGAAACATACAGCACATTAAAAGTAATTTCTTCCGAAGTAAAAGATGGCAGAGATTCTGTTGGATTTAAAGAAAAATTTGTAGCTGTTTGCAAATGTAATGAAAAAGAAATTTACGGATAATTTAAATCAAAAGCTAATAAGAGTGATAAATTGGAAATAGTCCTCGCCACGAATAATGATGACAAGGTTGTTGAAATTAAAGAACTTTTGAATGACCTGGATGTGGAAGTTCTGACTTTAAAAGATTTTCCAAATATCCCTGAAATTATCGAAGACGGTAAAACATTAAAACAAAACGCTTTTAAAAAAGCAAAGACAGTTTTCGATTCCACAGGTTTGTTTTCATTGGGGGACGACACCGGACTTGAAGTTGACGCGCTTAACGGGCAGCCCGGCGTTTACTCCAGCAGATTCGCCGGGGAAAACGTCACTTATGATGATAACGTGAACAAGCTATTAAATGAGATGAGCAATGTTCCGGACGGACAGCGTAAAGCAAGATTCCGTTGTGTTATTTCCCTGGTTGGTTCCGGATTCACAGATTATGCTGAGGGTGTATGCGAGGGTGAAATTATCAAAGAACGGCGAGGTAACAGTGGCTTTGGCTATGACCCTGTTTTTTTTGTTCCACGTTTCAACAAAACATTCGCGGAAATGGAGCTTGATCTAAAAAATGAAATCAGCCACAGGGGATTGGCTTTAAAAAAGGCTAAAGAAATTTTAAAAAGACTCTTTTAATCAGCGTAATACCTCATTGATTGGTGGCAGACAGAGATGTCGTACACTTCAACTAAATAATAAATTGTGCCATCAACAATTATATTTATTGATTTCATAGATAGTATCAACAATTACATTTTCAAGTGTGCGACATCTTGAATACTCGCCATAACTGAGGCGTTACTAATCAGCTAAAAATTTTCTTGCATTTTGTTAGTAAATGTAGTATATTTTGTGATTCAAAATCGGGGCGTGGCGCAGCACGGCTAGCGCGCCTGCTTTGGGAGCAGGAGGTCCCGAGTTCAAATCTCGGCGCCCCGACTAAAAAGCCCATCATAATGATGGGCTTTGCTTTAATACTCCAAATGAACCCAAATAAAATGAAAGTTTTCATTATCATATTTTTTTTCTTGTTTAACTTTCAAACCTACTCTCAAAAGCAAAACAATCCAGCAAAAGAATTCAACCATTTATCCGCCAGTGAAATTGATCAATACCTTCCCCGGCTTCACAAAGCGCACCCAAGCTTTGACGATCGCCTGCGTGTTATCGCCTTAAGAAGACTTGGCACTCCATATTATTTGAAGGCTATCGGCGACGGCAAAGGATACGATTCAAATCCGGTTTTCAACATTCGGACAACCAATTGTACTGCGTTTATCCTGACCAATGTCGCGCTGGCAAGCGCCCGTTCTTATCAGCAGGCAAATTCAGCAATGGCACATATTAATTACTATCCCGTACCAGCCGGACAGAATCCCATAAATTACCGAAACCGGATACATTATACATCTCATCGATTGAAATCATCAAATTATTTTTATCTGATTACTGATTCGATTGCGGTCAAATCCGAACAACGGACAATCAACCTAATTTTAAACCGCCAACAAGACGGTTCGCGCTTTCTACCCATTGGTTGGGAGAAACAAATCGAGCTGAACTACATTCCCAGAAAACATATCACCAAAGATTTGTTAAAACGATTTCCAAAAGTCTGCGGTGTAGGCATTGTCAGAAAGGAATTGTTTGCAAAGGGAATTATTATCGGGCATGAGGGTATGGTGCTTGATGGGAAATATTTTATCCATGCCTCGCTATTTGCCGGAAAGGTCGTAAAGGAAGATTTTTATCGTTACACTCGTAAAAGAAGAGTAACAGACGGAAAGTTTGTCTGCGACGGTATTGTGATTTATCGGATGAAGGAAGTTAGAGAATAGTTTCTTTTTGTTCTTCCAGGAAACAATTCAGCCTGGCCATATCCTCCGGTAATTCCGAATCAAACTTCATCTCTTTATTATTATCAGGATGAATAAAACCCAGTGTTTTGGCATGCAATGCCTGACGCGGCATCATCTTCAGCGACTGAATCGCCATTTGTTGAAATTTCTGATTTAAGTGAATAATTTGTTTTTGCCTGCCGCCATAAATTTGGTCCCCCAGCACCGGATGATGTTTGTGAGCCATGTGCACCCGGATTTGGTGCGTTCGCCCCGTTTCAAGGCGGAGCTTAACATAAGAGACGATTCCAAACTCGTCAAGCACTTCATAATTTGTTACCGCCCAGCGCCCCTCATCTGATACAATCATCTGTGTGCGATCTTTTGGATTTCTGGTTATGTATGATTCGATTCTTCCTGATGATTCGTTAAATATCCCCCAAACAAAAGCGCGATATTCCCGGATTGTTGTGTGCGCTGAAAATTGTTCGGACAAAGCACTATGAACGAAATTATTTTTTGCCACGACCATCAAACCTGAGGTATCTTTATCCAGACGGTGAACCAATCCAGGCCTGTAATCGCCGCTCAGAGTAGAGAGCTGCTGGCTGTGATACACCAACGCGTTTGCCAGTGTACCACTCATATTTCCGTAAGCCGGATGTACAACCAAGCCCGCCGGCTTATTCAAAACAAGTAAACTATCGTCTTCATAAATGATATTCAACGGAATATTTTCGGGAAGCAAGTCAATGGACTTGGGAGGTGGGATATGAATAATTATTGTTTCGCCGCCGACAACCTGGTGGCTGGATTTTACTTTTTTTTTATTGACGGAAATTTTATTTTGTTTGATCAATTTTTGAATTTGCGCGCGGGAAATTTTTTCCAATCTGCTAACCAGGAATTGATCCAACCGTTCGCGTTGCTGATTTTCAGGGACGTTTATTTCCTGAACTTCGTCTTTATGATTAAACAGTTCATTGCTATCTTTTTCAGACATTTTCTTCGTCAGTTTCCAGATCAATTAAGCCATTATTAATCCCGATAAATAACCACACAATTGGAGACTAAAACAGCGCAATATTTTTTATTTATCCGGTTTCCAATTGTTCTTCGTCCGCTTCCACTGTCTTATTGTCAAAAATCACAAAGACGATTAATATTACCATTCCAATTGTTACAGCAATATCAGCCACATTAAAAACCGGCCATCTGATAAACCGCAAATCAATGAAATCGATTACTTCTTTGTAAACAATCCTGTCTATAAGGTTACCAACAGCTCCTCCAAGGATGGAAGCTAAAGCAAATCGTGTCCAATGGTGCTCCGGTTTCAAGCGGAACAAATAAATCAAAATAACAATGCTGGCGATTGAAGCAAAAATTGTAAAAAACATTCTATTCCCAATCTGAATTCCGAATGCCATGCCGGGGTTTTTAATGAAAGTGAACCTCAGTATGTCACCAAGAATTTTTACAGACTCGAATGACTGCATGTTTTTTGAGATTGCATATTTTGAAATTTGGTCAATAATGACAATAAACAGGGACCAGCTTATGAGTTTTGTATTTGATCGGAACACAATAATATCTTTCTTTAAATTTGCTCTTTTTCTTCACCTGATTTGCAGTCAATACATAATTTTGCTGAGGGCACGGCTTCCAGTCTTTTAATGCTAATATCTTTACCGCACATAAAACATGTGCCAAAAGTTTTATTGTCGATTCTCATTAACGCGTCATTGAGATCATCTAAAACATTTCCCTCCAGCGAAGCAAAAAGAAATGATTTTTCATTCTCCATACAATCTGATCCCTGATCAGCAATATGATATGAATAAGTATGATCGCCAGAGGTCTCTCTGTAAGTTTCTTTGCGACGGTCCTCTTGTTTTGAATTAAGAACTTCATCGCGCATCTTAATAATTTTTTCTTTAAATCGCTCGAGTTCTTTTTGATTCACGAGCACTACTCCTCTTTAAATTCAATATCAAGAAACCTGTATATCATTCCCGCAATCATTTGGCACATTTAGCTGTGATAAATTCGAGATGCTATTATACACTTTTCTGATAATAATGTCAAGCAAAAATTCTCTCTTCATTAAATTATAAGTATCAAAATAGATACTAAACCAGGCTTTGTAATTGAAAATTCCCGATTATCAGCATGGAACGTCAACGCTGGAAATAGTATTAAAATGTAAAATAGAATTAAATATCAAGAAAACCTGAATAATAGATTTAAAAAAACAGGGTGAGTCATTCCGGTTCCGCCGTTTTTTTCAGCGAATACTGGAATCTCGAAATATGCAAATAAGTTAATAGTATAAAATCAATTTTATTGGATGCCAGAATCACTGGCGCTTACGATAAACATAAAAGCTACAAAGAGAGAAAGGCAAAAAGCTTATTATACTCTTTGCCTTTCTTCGTCTGAATAACGTATTTCACTGAATTTTAAATTTTATTTTAAACCGGGGCTCATTTCATGAGAATTAATTTCTTTGTTTGTACAAATTCACTTGTCACTAATTTGTACAGATAAATCCCTGAACTTACCTCGGCTCCCTGTTCATTTCTTCCATCCCAAAAAGCGATATATCTTCCCTGGTTCTGCTCCTGGTTTACCAATGTACGGATTTTTTGGCCCATCGAGTTAAAAATCATCAATTGAACATCTGTGTTTTCAGGGACTTGATACGCTATTTGGGTATTCATATTAAAAGGATTTGGGTAATTATTTTCCAGAGAATATTTGTCCGGAGATTGTATGATTTGTTGATTTTCTACATTTGTCAGCGCGATAACCACCCTATGATTTTTCGATTCTGCCTCTGACAAGCCATCAGTTAGATTGATAAAATATATTTCTTCTGATCCAACGACTGACGGTTTTTTGCGGAAAGTTATGTTGACAAGATTACCCGCCTCTTCCGTTGTAATCTCCTCCAGGTTGAATCCGCCGACGCGAACTACACCATCAACAATTTCCTGTCCCTGAATTTCTTCCCAGCAACTTGTTAGTCCGGGATTTTTCACTTCAACGAACTCCAACAATTCAACAGGATATCCGAGATCAAAACCGAATGCTTTTAAACCTGCCGGATTGGTCAACTGGACCGCAAATGAAATTTCATTTTCATTCTCACTTTCCAGTTGCACAAGATTTAATACCGAGTTATTTCCAGTTGAGTTAAGCATACCAGGATTACAATCAAGCGGTGGGTCTTCTCCGCCTAAATAGGACATGAAAATATAAAGGGCATCGCCCGGGGAAATCCCATCCGGAGTACAATTTACATCTGCCGCGTACAACGCGCAAGTATTATCGCACTCACCCGGCGGAACAACGCCGCCGTTCATGTAAGTCAGAAACGCGCATAAAGCATCCGCGGGTGTTACGTCCATATCCATATTTACATCTCCCAGCAGACAATCCACACCCTCTTCCGGCAGAGTTGTCTTTTCCACGATCATAACTTCTTTAGTATTTATATCCTGCAGAAAAACAATTAGCTGACAATTTTCTGAGACAACACCCGCCGGCACCTCGAATGAAACCGAATGTGATACCTGCATCCCAGAAAATGGTGGATCGGTTCCCTCATACAAACTCAAGCCATCAAAATCATGAAAAATACCGCGAGCAACAAACTGGAGAGAATCAAGTCCCAGCCAAGGATCATAAATATGCGATTCATTAAGCGCAAAAAACAGGCGAAATGATTTTATGCGTTCCGCCAAATATAGCTGTTGGATAACCGCTGATACCATAATAATTTATGCGATGCCGTGATGACAGAATCTCATAAGCATCACCTCCGTGGTATTCAAGCACGCATAAATCGTCCGGGTAATTATGATAAAGAAGATCAATCGCCAAAGCCGATCCAGGACAGAAGCCACACCAGGTACCGGTTGCTTTCTCCACCAGTACATTGTCTTTTTGCAGCGTAAAGGTATTGATTGCTCTTTTGATACTATTGTTTGATGTATCCTGGTCACTTGCCATGTATGCTTCCGCGAAATATCGATACTGAATTTCACCGGGGAAAGTGTAAGAACTAAAATTCACATTTTGTGATTGACCAACGCCCAGGTTGGATACAGACTTTGTTTCCACAACAACCTGATCACCATTCCAATTATAATGACCAAATTTCACGTCAAAGGATTCTGTATTTAAACCAACATTCCTGACATTAACAACAGGCAGGACGGTTGTACCGGGATTGTAATGATGATCTAAATTCAAGCTCACCACTCTAACATCATGGTCATCCGGTTCCAGGATAGTAACATCATCGATAAACCAGTCGTCCGCCCACACACCGGTATAAACAAAAGCAATATAAACAGTGCTCTCACCAAGATAATTTGACAGATCAACTTCCACCGGGTCTCCCGCAAATCCATTAATTGTATGTGTGTTGGGAGTCATCACCAACAAGTCCTGGAAAGCGGCAGGATTCGTCTGAGAAGTAGTTGATATTTTAACATAATGATGGTCACCATAACTGTTCCAAAATTGTTGATCCTCCCAAAACAATAATGTTGCGCCAGGTGATTGGGAGAGGTTGATTGCGGAAGTTATCAGCCACTCATCCTGGCTTTCATCTTGTGAACCATACTCCACACAGGCTGATCTGATACCGCTATGCGCCATGGCTGTGGTTGTTGTCCAGACGTTCGGTGAGTTGCCATAAGATTGACGCGACCAGCCAGCCGGGGGAAATACTCCTTCAAATGATTCAAATAAAACTGAATGAAACTTCGGCTTTGGTGTTGTAATCGTTCTGCTTTCTTTTGACCGATCCTGCAAAATTTTCCTTGACGTTTGATGTTTGTCAAGAGACTGCGCCATCGTTACAGAGGTAAAGATAAGCGCAAAAACCATAAATAATAAAACTGCTTTTTTCATGTTGTTTTCTCCTCTTTTAGTTTTAATTTAAAAATTAGAATTTATTGACAATTCTTAATAACAAAATCAATATTGATGGATTTAATCAAAAGCGGGAAATCAGTTTAATTTCCAGTCCATTAAACTCTGGTTCGTAGCGGCAAATACCTCCAACACAAACAAATCCTTCCTGCCTTGATCCGTACAAAATCGATATTTGCTGGCTTTGCATTAAATTCAACGTTAATTGTCCATATAGCCAGGTATGCACATCCATAGTTACGTTGTTTAATTTATATTTATTGGTATATTCACCAACCAGGGCAATACTGTAAAGTGGTGATCTGGAAAATTCCAGCAGCAAAAGGTCATCATCATATTCGCTTTTATCATATTTATTAATCACGTGTTGGTGTTGAATGCTAAAATGAACCTGGGTTATCGGATTTATATTATATAAAAAATCAAAGATAGAAGTGATATTTTCCGTGTTGGTGGTGAGGTCATAATTCCAGGCGGTTATAATATGTGTATCGAAATTTTTAACAATATAATGAACGTCCCCATAATATTCCTTGAACACCTGTTTATTCCCATGGGTCCTGGTCAGGCTATGATTTAAAACGATTTCCCATTTTTCTGAAGGCAAATATGTCAACTCCAATTGGTAGCCCTTTTCATCATTTTGATTAAGCGCGTGTGGATGTCTGTTCAGCAAAGTATAGGAGTGCTCTCTCGTCAATGCCGGTGCCGCGTTATATTCTGTCCCGTAATCATTTTTAAACGACAACTGGTCATAATCTTTGTATTCCGCTGTTAACGCGAATTTGGAATAGTATCCTGTCAGAGCTAAATAATGGCTTAACCTGTTACTCCAGTCCGGCTTTGCTGATTCAAAATATAAATCTACCCACTCTCTTGAAATGCTCAACCTGGACGCCCAGATATTGCTCATATCATTTACCGCGTCTTGTTGGGATATGCAGCTTCCGCCCAGCAAGATATTTTTTGAGATGTTAAACTCACCATCAATTCCATAAATTGCATTTTTTCGCCGGTTGTATTTGTCGCGCATTTTTCCAGCCAATGCCTGAATGCTGCAAAAAGCAGTTGTATGTTCTGCTTTTATTCCTTCCAGATTATTATCAACGCGCAGATTTCGATCCTCGTAAGTGCGAAGCACCATCCCTCTACCAAACATCGTATAAAAATTACCAACTGTTGCGGTGAAATCCTTGTAATAGAATTCTGCGTAACGATATGTCAATTCAAAATTCTCCAGCAAACTATCACGCGGGAAAATAAACGGATCCGGCGGACGGTTAATTTCATACCTCATACCAAGCTGGAAAAAATCTCTTTGATAGCTCATGTCTGTCCAGTTTTCCACGATCTGTCGCCCATATTCTTCCCAATTGGTAAACTCAAGTTGATTTTTAATTGTTATCTGGCTGGACAGGGGAATCGCGTACAAAATAAGCAATAAAATTACCAGGCGAGCTTTCATTCTTTTTCTTCCTCTGAACTCTTATTAGCGGATTTACTCCAGTATTTTAATAATTCTTTTTCAATTTCCAGCTCGTCCCCTTTTTTATAACCGCGATGACTGTATATTACTTTACCGTTTTTATCCAACAGCATGGTGAAGGGAACAGATTTTACCAAAAGCTTTGCGCTTGTCTCACCGCCCGGGTCAAGTAAATATGTAAAATCATAATGATGAGTTTTGACAAACGATTTCACTTTTGCCAGGCTGCGCGGTGAATCCTGAGAAATGGTGATTATCCTGATATTCTTATCCGCGAACTTTTCTTTTATTTTCTGTAAAGCGTCCATTTCTTTCCTGCAAGGAATGCACCAGGTTGCCCAAAAGGATACAATGGTCGCGTCGCTTTTTAAGTTGTTCTTAAAAGCAAAACGTTTTCCGCTCACTTCCTTTAGCTGAACTTTTGACAAGTTTTGAGAATAAAGGGTCATCGGAAACAAAAGTAGAATAATTACGACAATTCTTTTCATGTTTTCCTCTAATTCTTAAATTAGTTTTGCCCAAAATCGTAATTAAAAAAAAATCCGCGAACACGAGTATTAACTCATTTCAACAATGTCAGTTTTCCAGTTTCGCTAACTGATATGCCATCGATCAATGAAGAAAATAAGCGGTAAATATAAATCCCACTGGGCAATGGATCCCCAACCGTATTTTTTCCATCATACAGTATTGTATTCATCCCATCGGATAATTCGCTGACAAATTTTTCAAAAACCAGTTTACCTGTCAGCGCGTAAATACGCAATGTAACATTCCTGACATTTGCACCTGCCTGAAATCTGATTATTGTAAAATTATTAAATGGATTTGGATAGTTACCCAGCAGCTTAAAATGTTTATTATTAACCTCACTAATGCGAACACTTGAATTTATGGTCGAAGCTTTAAACAGTTGAGTAACAAAAGTTCTGCCCTGAAGCTCCTTAATTTCCAGCAATGCTTCTCCTTCACCGGGCTCCGCGCTGGTAAAGAAA
>NBLI01000012.1:13946-27424 GCA_002084535.1 Candidatus Zhuqueibacterota bacterium 4572_119 | reverse complement strand
ACAGTTGTAAAACCATCCATTTCTGGCATTTGGACATCCACCAAAGCAAGAGCAAAATCATGTTTCATTATTTTTTCTAATGCATCCGCACCAGAAAATGAGCGAACTAATTCCACATCAAGTTTATTCAAAATTGTTTCCAGGACGACAAGATTTTCTACTTTGTCATCGACAATTAATATTTTCGGATATTTACTCATTCTATCCCCTTTTTAAGTCAATTTAGGCACTGTAAAAAAGAACGTGCTTCCTTTAGTCACTTCCGATTCCACCCAAACTTTTCCCCCATACATTTCCACTATTTTTTTTACCAGGGAAAGCCCCACGCCAGTGCTTTCAATTTCATCACGAGGAGCCAACGTCTGAAAAATTTGAAATATTTTCTTAAAATGTTTCTCCTCAATACCGGGACCATTATCGGCAATGCTAAATTCCCAAAAATCTTCCTTTTTTTTACATGCTATTTGGATAAGTCCTTTTGGCTTGTCCATGTACTTGATGGCATTGCTGATTAAATTTTGAAAGACCTGTTCAATTCGTGTTTTTTCCGCTACCAATTTGGGGAAATCCCCCTTTATTTTTACCTCTATATTATCCGGTACATCGACCAACTCGATAACATCAGGGACAAGCAAATTCAAATCAATATTTACTTTTTCTTCCTTGACCCTGCCAACACGGGAATATCTCAAAATTCCTTCAATCAGATCGTGCATCCTTTTCACCCTGCCAAGAAGTAAATTCAGCAGCTCTTTACCTTTCTCGTTAAATTTATCTTTGTAATCGCACGCGAGCCAATCGACCAATGAAGAAATAGCGCGCAGCGGCGCTTTTAAATCATGTGAAACAATGTAAGCGAATTCCTTTAAATCCTGGTTAATGGCTGCCATCTCTTCAGCCTGGCTTTTGAGCAGTTTTTCTTTTTTTTGCAGTTCGAGAAACGCGCCGTTTAATTCAGTTATTTTATGTTCTAATTCCAATGATTGATTTTTAATGGTTCTCTTCTGTTGGAAAAGATCTATAAAAACATTGACTTTGGAATTCAATATTTCAGGATCAACAGGCTTAAACATATAATCAACCGCACCAGCTTCGTAGCCTTTAAATACATATTTTTGATCTTTATTAATCGCCGTAACAAAAATTATCGGGATATGTTTTGTCTTTTCAATTCCGCGCATTAATTCAGCGGTCTCAAAACCGTCCATATCAGGCATTTGGACATCTAATAAAACCAGGGCGAAATCATAATCAAGAATTAATGACAATGCCTCACGGCCTGAGTTTGCTTTAACAAGGTTTAGCCTCGGATTATCCAAAACACCTTCCAACGCGATTAGATTTTTTGGTTTATCATCCACGAGAAGAATATTAATCTTTTCCTTATCAACCATGGTGGTTTTCCTTTATTAGTTTACTATTTTTTATTGACAATCTTCTGTCAAAAAACCCTGACCGCTTAAAACAGAGAAATCGTTTTATTTATTTCTCTTATTAATGTATTTATTCAAAAAATCACCAATATCAGTTAAAGGTAGAATATGATCCGGATTAGTATTGGCAATCGCGGATTGCGGCATTACTTTCGATTCCGCTGTTTTGGGGTCCTGAACAATGATCTTCCCTCCTCTTTGCTTAATTATTTTTGCTCCTTCGCTTCCATCCTTATTAGCGCCAGTCAACACAATTCCGAGCAGTTTATCCTGGTACACCTCAGAAGCGGTTTCAAATAAAATATCAATTGAAGGACGGGAGAAATTGAGTCGTTCGCAAACAGACAGTGAAAAAGTCTTGTCTTGTTCAACAAGCAAGTGGTAGTTGGATGGTGCTATATAGACATTTCCCGCGCTAATATTCTCTTTTTCCTCGGCTTGTCTAACATTCAATGTACTTTTTCTATCTAAATCATGTATCATAAAATTATCCGAATATGGGTGCATATGCTGAACAATTATAACCGGCGCCGGGAAATCCGCTGAAAGCACTGGAATGATTTTTCTTAAAGCAAGCATCCCCCCGGCTGATACGCCAATAACAATTGCTTTACAATCAAATTTCCTCATGCGGCAACTCTAACTTATCTTTCTGAATATTTTAGTTTCCTTCACAGTTGGCTCAAAGTTTTTTTCATATTCAGAAAACATCAAGCTCTCTTTTGAACCAAGGCAAAGAAATCCCAAATTGCACAAACTTTCTCTAAAAAGTCCAATAACCCGGTTTTGCAATTCTTTTTTAAAATATATGAGAACATTGCGGCAAAATATTAAATTCATTTCTCCGAACACACCGTCAGTGGCTAAATTATGATCCGAAAAAACAATGTTTTTTTTCAAAGATTGGTCAATTAACGCTGAATTATATTTTGCAGTATAATAATCAGCAAATGATTCTTTACCCCCGGCTTTTTGGTAGTTTGCCGTATATTTTTGAATTTCATTTAGTGGGATGATTCCCTGTTTCGCCTTCTTCAAAACCACTTCATTAAAATCCGTAGCATAGATAAGCGCTCTGTCGTACAATCCTTCTTCTCTTAGCATAATCGCCAGTGAATACACCTCTTCACCTGTAGCACAGCCCGCGTGCCAGATTTTGAGATAGGGATAGGTTTTTAAAACCGGGAACACCTCTTTTCTGACATCCAGGTAAAAATTTGGATCCCTGAACATTTCGGTAACATTGACCGAAAGATCTAAAAGCAATTTGTCAAAAAACTCAACATCGTAAAGTAACCGATGCTGCATTTCAGAAACTGAATCCAAATCCGTTTTAGCCAAGCGATGTAAAATTCTTCTTTTTATTGAAGCACGCGAATATTTTCGAAAATCATAACCATATTTTTGATAGATCGCCTCCAACAACAACTCGATTTCAATATTTTCGTTTTCTATTTTTCCCATTTAATCCTTTTGGAAGAAACATAAAATATAAAGTTTATTTTTTTGTTATACTGTTTTTAACCATATCCATTAGCGGTATAACCACACTCTCAGCATTGATAACAAATTATCCGGGTCCACCGGTTTTGAAATATAATCATTTGCTCCGGCTTCGATGCACTTGTTTTTATCACCTTTCATTGCTTTGGCGGTAAGCGCGATTATTGGGACATTGTTGTGTCCGCCATTATTTCTTATCTCTCTCATGGCTTGATAACCATCCATTTCAGGCATCATAATGTCCATCAATACCAGGTCAACATCTTTATTCTCATTAAGTAAATCCACACCTTCACGACCATTCTTACCAATCAATACCTTCATGCCTTTTTCCTCAAGCACATTAGAAAGAGCAAATACATTGCGCATATCATCATCGACCAGCAGAATTTTTTTATCTTGAAATAGCGTCTCTTTATCATGAATCATGCGCAATATTTTTTGCTTATCTTCTGGCAAATTTGCTTCAACTCTGTGCAGGAAAAGAGTCACTTCATCAAATAAACGGTCAGGGGATTTTACTCCCTTGATGATGATACTTTCAGCATGCTGTTTTAATTTTTCCTCCTCCTTCCGCGAAATTTCTTTGCCAGTATAAATGATTATTGGAATGTGGGTAATTTCTTCATCAGCTTCAATCATCCGCAGCAGTTCGAATCCCGAAATATCTTCAAGACCCAAATCCAAAACCATACAGTCATAATTGTTAGTCTTTAAAAGATCGTAAGCCTTTTTCCCGCTTTCGATCGCGGTTGTACGAACATCGCTATTTCCAATCAGTTCGATAATGCTTTTGCGCTGCGCCTCGTCATCTTCAACAACCAGCAAGTTCTTTATCGTCTTTGAAATAATAGCTTCGATTCTTGTGAATGCCCCTTCCAATCCTTCCATACTAACAGGCTTTGATAAAAAACCAATTGCTCCCATTCGCATCGCTTCCATAGTTTTGTCCGAAGCGGACATGAAATGGACCGGAATATGACGCGTACCAGGATTATTTTTCAGTCTTTCCATGACAGTCCAGCCGTCGATATCAGGAAGACCAATATCCAAAATAATCGCGTCAGGTTTATATTTTTCAGCGAACTGGAGCCCCATCTCTCCTCTTTGGGCAACAAGGCATTTAAAATCTCTTTCATGAGCAAGATCGGTCAAAATCCTGGCGAATTTCACATCATCTTCCACAATTAAAATTGTGTGATCACTTTCTTTTAAAGTTTCCCGATCATCGGGCAGTATTATTTCCTCTTTTGCGCCAGTAGATTTTGGAGCTGCTAATTTTGTTGGAGATGAATGAACTTTCTCCGTTTGATTGTCTATACTCGCGAAATCACGCTTCTCTTCTGTTAAATCCGAAAGAAATAAAGTGAAGGTGCTGCCTTTACCTTCTTCACTACGTAAATGGATCTCTCCGCGAAGTAATCGCGCCATCTTACCCGATTCCACTTTTGCCAAATCCAATATTTCATTAATAATATTCAACAGTTCATTCCCGGCATCATGAATTGTTTGAGCGAATTCAACTTGTTTATCAGTAAGATTTTGATCCTTATTCTGAAATAATATTTTTGAAAGAATCAGCAAGCTGTTAAGTGGTGTTCTTAGTTCGTGGGACATATTTGCTAAAAATTCTGATTTGTACTTACTTGAGATTTCTAATTCATTGGCTCTTTGCTCGAGCAGATCCTGTGCTTTTTTTAGATCAATATTTTTTTTGTCAATATTTTCCTTTTGTTCCTGAAGGCTCTGTGTTTTTTCTTCCAGTTCTTCATTGGTTTGTTTCAACTCTTCCTGCTGTGTCTGAAGTTTTGCTTCTGACTCTTTCAAATATTTAGCCTGTTCTTCAAGCTCCTCATTAGTCTGCCTCAACTCTTCCTGCTGGCTCTGCAGCTCTTCCGCTTGCTGTTGGGTTTTTTCCAACAATTCCTGCAATCTGTAACGCGATTCAGCTGAATTGAAATTAATGCCAATATTCTCTGTTGCCTGTTTTAAAAATTCTATAGAGGTGTCACTAAATTCCCGAAATGAACCTAATTCTACAACTCCTTTTACTTCGTCTTCGTACATAAATGGCACCGCTAAAATATTTTTCGGCGCGGCTTCACCAAGCCCTGAGTTAATTTTAATGTAATCATCAGGAATATCTGTTATTAAAATTGACTTCTTTTCCATTGCAGCCTGACCAATGATACCTTCGCCTTTTTTATATTCGTTAGACAGATTTTTCCTCTTTGAGTAAGCATAACTTCCAACAAGCTTAAATTTATTGTTGTTTGTGTTTAAATAAATCGCTCCAATTTGCGCGTTTAAATATTCCGCGAGATAATTGATGGCGTTTTGCGCGAGAGTAACATGATCCAGTTCACCGCGCATTTTGTCATTTAGCTCTGTCTGTCCTGTTTTCACCCAGTTTTGCCGTTCAATTTCCGCGTTTGAAGTTACTATAGAATCGATCATATTATTGATCGCCTGACCCAATTCACCTATCTCATCTGAACTGTTGACATGAACTTTAGTATTAGGATTGCCGCTTATAAATTCATTGGCAGCTCTTACAACCTCGGCTACTGGTTCAGTTATCGATTTACTCAAAATGATCGCCAGGACAATGACCAGAAGAATAAAAACCGTTGATGATAAAATTGTTATCAGGATTGAAACATTATAATTTTTTTTGGTAGATGAAAAGGCAATACTAATTTGCGATTTATCATTTTTTGTATTTGATATCAATTTATCATTTATAGCGTTAAATTTCTTTAACATGACCCCTATTGAAGCGACTCCCTCTTCGTCTGTTTCTCCACGAATTATTTTTCCAACAACCTCACGAGCGAAATTATAATAATCCTGAAATTCACTTTTTAATTGTTTTAATTCATCAGCGTCAATTAACGGATTACCAATTTGACTTTCAACTCTGTTGATAAATCGGTCATAAAGTGTATCAGTTTCCGCCAAAGCTTCTTCATCTGAAATCGCGACTGCATCCTGCATTCCTTGTTGGATGGCATTAAGTATTTCTTCTAAATCCCGGCTTAGCTCCACTGAAGGATAATAACCGTTTTCTATTTTTTCCAGGAGTTTTTTATTCATTCCACTCAAAACGAGAGTAACAATTAATATTAATATCAACACTGAAGAAGCTAAAGCGGGAATGATTAAGACCTTACTTCTGAACTTTAGTTTTTTAAACATTTCCTTCCCCATTTTCAAAATAAAATTTCATACAAACAGTTTGGAACAAAAAAAATAAAGCCGTATCAAAAGTCATGGTTTGGATTAACTAATGCAGAGTAAAAGCAAAGAAATATAGCTTCTCCTGGGACAGATTACACCGATTTTGATCGCTATAACCATTTCGAGAAACCAGACTTTTGATACTGCCCTTAATTCATTTGGATTAGACATCCTGGACAAAACAACTTTATAATTTAGCGCGAGAATGACTATTCAACCTTGAGAATTTTAACATCATAATTTTTCAAATTAGCTGAGTTAGATACATATCCGATCGCGCCCGTGTTTTCATGGACATATTTCAGCACATCAATATCTGTTTTTTTCTCAGGAGGTGGGACTCTCCTTCCTGAAAAAATCAATTTTTGCCAATAAGCTTTTATTGCGCCTACTTTCTTATTATGAATTTCAGTCGAAAAATTTTCCCGTACCGGCGAAGTATCAACCAAATCCACAGGTTCAACTTTTTGTTTTGATCCCTTCCACCTGGTTGTTTTTTTTAAAAACAATTTGGAAATCTCAACTTTATTAAGAGAAGAATTCGAATTTGATTTATGAACGATAACCTTGAAAGACCCTTTAGTTTGGGCAAACGAAAGAGTAAACAGAAATAACAGACAAAAGATCAAAATTAATTTTAGTGTTTTCATTTTGGGATTTCTCCTTTTAATTTTTTCATTGGTTTTAGAAACTAAATTGCGTACCAACTAAAAGGAGATTTGTCTTCTCCTCAAATTCGTTATTTATCATGGCGGCCATAATATCTTTTGGCTTGGCAAACAGGTTCCCGTCAACCATGTGGTAGGAAAATTTTATAACAAAATTTGGTGTGAACCAGTAATTAAGTCCAAATGCCCATTCTTCATGTTTAACTGTGGAAGGATTTAATGCAATGAGTTGAGAAAAAACCGGATCGTGAACAATATAATTTTGTTTATCGTAAAGCGCGGCTGCCTGCCAATGACCAAATAATTTGTAAGCCGCTTCAACATAATAGCCATCAACCTCAACATCTTTGCCGTCATTTTTCTGAATGCGCTCATATTCGGATCGAAGAGAAATCGCGTCAGTTAAATATTCCAGGTGGAAATCCAAAATCATGTGTTTCCCGGAAATAAAATAATTTGTTTTTTTAACTCCATTATAAAAAAACTCTGGCGCCCCCATATACCCTGAAACACCAATGTTCAATCCGTCAAGCCCAGTATGACAGATGAGCCGCAAACCAAACATATCCGGGAGCCGGGTGTCAACAATTGCCGGGAACGTGGGATTAGTAAAATCAGCGTATCGTTCCAAATTTAACTCACCACCGTAAACATCGTACTGAAAACCCCAGTTATTTTCAAAATAATAAGATCCGGTGATTCCAACACCGAGATAAGATTGCGTAACCAATCCCGGAGAAGCATAAATGCTTGTTGGTAAGGTAAAAAACGGACGGGTTGTGCCAACATTGAATGTTTCAGTATAAAGCCCAAAAGGCGCCTTGACTTTTCCAACGCGAAAACGTACAGCATCGTTAAACGTATATTCAGCAAAAATATAATTAATCTTCATTAAAATTTTATCAGGCTGGCTGCTTGAGTATGTGCCTGTAATATTATCTTCATGGCGTCTTTGTAAATCAAACGAAGAAAATATATTTACTCGGTCAGCAGGATTGGATGCAATCGCCAGTGCCAGGTTATAGTTAGCGTATTTGCCATTTTCCGTGCCTAACAAATAATTGTTTTCGTCAGACTTGCCATAGCCCCATCCGGCATATCCATTAATAACGAGTTTATCCGCGGTTTGGGAAAATGAAATTGAGGTAAATAGAAACAAGCAGAAAAGAATTAATAAAGCTGGTTTGGTGTTTTTCATCTTGGTCTCCTTTGAATTTTAATTTTGTTAAAAATATTGGTGTCTTGCGGTAATTTCGCTGGTGCTTTTATAAAAAATATTTAAGCGATGCTATTCATGTTAAACCTCCTTTCGTTATAACACTTTTTTAATCTTTAAAGTCAAAATATTGTTTTTCTTTTCAAATTATATTTTGGCAACCATTAAATAAAATAATGAAAAATTCCATTTTGTTTTTCAATTTTAAAAGGTGTTTTTCAAAATGCAATGCGTATTTTATACCTAATGACAATAATGGACAAAAAACACATCTAACTCTTTATAAATCAAATAAAAAAAATGGGCTTGCCATCTTTAATAAATAGGAATCAAAAATTACGTTTAGTTTTACGCAAAGTCTATGCCAATACTTTGATTTTATTGAAGTAGTAATTTGGTGCGGGAACAAAATAATTGGGATAAAAAGGTATAGTTTTAAGGGGACAAACTTGCTTACTTATTCGGAAGAGTTTAGCTGTTTATCGCGCGTTTAGAAAATCAAACCTGGTGTAATAATATTCAAAGGAAGGTCATTGGAGCTTTGGATTTTTGTATCAAAAAAATTAATTCATGCCAAATTTGGCTAAAACCATATTTATACAGGCTGAAAAGTAACCGATCACAGGGTATTAATACAGTTAATCTTGAGAATCCTGTGCGCCCAGTCGCATCTGCCTTTGGCATGATGATCCTGTCCAATTTCATTTTAATTTAATGGTCTCCCCTGTGATCGGTTACGCTGAAAATGCTCTAAAATCAGGAATTTTACAAATTTGGATTAACCAGCTTGTGACATCTCCGATTGATCCTACAGTGCGATGATAAGATATCCCTGGTTTTTTCGTTTTATTTTGGTACATCAATAAATGAGTCCATTCTAAAAACCAGGTATTTTAAGATTTTTCATAAATTATGGTGCTATAACTTCAATATAAACAGTTTTTGTTTTGATTGAAAAATACCTAAATTTTACCTTTTTAGAGTTGACTTATAAATCAATGAACAAAAAGAATAGTATTTTAACACCAATTTATGCCAACAATTTGTTGATAGTATCGATTAGTAATTTCCTGTCAAAAGGTTTCGACAATGTACTGTGAGCGCCTAACTTTTCTGCAATATCCAGATAATCATTTGGAACGACACGTCCGCCTCCTGAAATAGCAATAATTTTCAGATCAGGATAATCAACTCTTAATTCCATGATTGTTCCAATCCCCTCTTTTCTGGGCATAATAATGTCTGTGATGATCAAATCAAACGGATTTTCCCAATGTTTAGTACCTTAATAGTAAAATTCCTATCCCGCATTATTCATCATATTTTTAAAGGCAGCGGGATAACCTGAATTATTCACAGATTTGTGAATAATTCAGGTTATATAAAATCAGATTCGTTTTTTTGACTGAATCTCTGGCACTATTCAGAAAAACGCGCTTTAACTAATTTTTTTAACCGATTATTTAGGAGCGCCTCAACTGTGATGCGGCAGCAATCCCGCAAGAGCGAGACTACACTCCGTAATCCGAGTATAAAATTGACAACAACACTCGCTATTATGATACTACTTCTTATGTCTAACTCATGTTATTTTTAACCAAACGATCCCCGAAATAATTACGTATCGAGAACTCTCCTGATAACGGTTGCCAGGTCTTCGGAAAACAAAGGTTTCATAATAAATTCCCGTATTCCCATTTCTTTTGTTTTTTCTTCTGATATAACTTCACTATGTCCAGTACAGAGAATGATCGGAATATCTGAGCGGATATTCATCAATTTAAGCGCAAGTTCGGCGCCTGTCATTCCAGGCATTGTCTGATCTGTAATCACCAGGTCATATATATCCGGATTTGACTCAAACATATTCAATGCCTCCAAACTGCTCATTGTGCTAAAAACCTTATAACCCAAGCGCTTCAGCATCTGTGTGCCAACTTCCACCAGGTTCTGCTCGTCATCAATATACAAAATTTTCTCATGTCCCTTTTTTAGCGGTTTTTTTCCCTCGATATGATTATTCAATTTTTTAAATATTTTAGGAAGTAGCACGTTAATGGTTGTACCTTTATTTTTTTCACTAAAAACAGTAATTTCACCATTATATCGTTTTACGATCCCGTGCACCAAAGATAATCCCATTCCCGATCCTTCGTCAACTTCTTTAGTCGTAAAATAGGGTTCAAAAATCCGGTCAATAATATTAGCATCAATTCCCTGCCCGCTATCTTTTACCATCAGCTTTATATAAGGTCCGGCTTTGAGTTCCTGGTATTGCTTGAGTGAATCATTATCAATCTTAACTTCCTTGAGACTCACTTCAAGTTCGCCCCCTTTCTCCCGCATGGCATGAGCCGAATTTAAACATAAATTCATCACCACCTGATGAATATGCGTAGGATCAGCAAGTACCAGTCCCGCTTTATCCTGTATATTTGGGATAATGTCAATTGTGGCTGGTAAAGAAGCTCTGAGCATTTTTAAAGCTTCTTTCACAATAAGGCTAATTTGCAGTGGCTTGCGCTCTTTTTCATCCTGCCGGCTAAATGCCAGGATTTGCTGCACCAAATCTTTAGCGCGATGACTGGCTTTGATTATCTGCTTTAAATTATGGATCGTTGCTTCATCTTTTACGTCGTCCATCGACAGTTCCGTGTAACCTATAATAGCGCCGATAATATTATTAAAATCATGGGCAATTCCTCCAGCCAGGGTGCCAATGGCTTCCATTTTTTCTGCCTGGCGCAGCCTCATCTCCAGTTGCAGGTGCTCGGAAACATCCCGTTTTACAGCGACATAATTAATGATTTCCCCGGCTTCATCAAAAATTGGAGAAATAGCGCTGTCCTCCTCATATAGCTTACCACTCTTTGTACGATTCGTAAAATGTCCAATCCAGGTATTGCCACTTGAAATTGTACTCCAAAGGTGTTTATAAAAATAATCGTCCTGTTTATCACTTTTTAATATTTTGGGATTTTTTCCAATGACATCACTTTCCGTGTACCCTGTAACTTTTACAAAAGCGGGATTAACGTACTGTATTTTTCCTCTATTATCAGTGATCATAATCATTTCGGCCGTATGGTTAATCGCTGTTTCGAGACGGATGCGGGCTTCTTCGGCTCTTTTCTTCTCGATTGCCGTGGCAATTGACCCGGAAACAAGCTCAAGAATATCAGAATGTTCTTTAGAGTATGTGGAGGCGTCTGTATAACTTTGAACCGCGATAATGCCAATTACTTTTTTTCCGCTTTTTAGAGGAACACCTAACCAGACTTTTGGAAGCGTTCCCGCTAATTCAATTTTCTCTTGTTTTGCCAGTTTAATGATTTCATCTTCGGTTACAAGCAATGTTTTCTTTTTACGAATAACCAAAGAAGTTATCGTATCTTTAACAGGGAATTCTGTAAAACGGTCTTTTTCATCGACCATGTAGGGCAATGTCAATGTATCATTCTCTTGATGGTACAAGGCAATATAAAAATTCGTCGTGTCCACAACTTTCCCAAGGCTATCTTGAATTGACTTGAACAATTCCTGTAAATCCTTGGTGGTGTTGATCGCATGGGAAATTTCATAAACAACATTTTGAATATCTTCGGCTTTTTTTCTTTTAGTAACATCGCGAGCCATTCCACAAAGACCAATAATTTTGCCCCTGTGATTTTTCATTGGAACTTTAACAACATCAAATACTTTGTCATGTCCGCTGATCAACTCTGTGGCATCTTCTTTTATAATACTTCCTTTTAAAACTTTGCTATCAATTTCTTTTGTCTGTTTTGCCACTTCGAAACCAAAAAGCTCGTCATCATTGAGCCCAATCAACTGCTCTTTGGATTTGTCAAATTGTTTTGCCATAGCAGGATTGACATGAGTATATGTCTGGTATAAATCTTTAATAAAAATCAAATCAGGCGTGGTCTCAAAAATCGTCCTGAAACGTTCTTCACTTTCCCGAAGCGCGTCCTCATTTCTTTTCTGAATAATAAAATTGGACACAATATCTAACGCCTCAAAGATCAACTGTTTACTTTCTTCTGTCCATGTTGGTTTATTGACCTTATCTTTGCAGGTGTCAAAAGTGATCAAACCTTCCAAATTGTCATTTAGATAATATGGGACGAGAAAGATGGAATCCAAATTCATTTTTTTCGCGAAAGCTTTAAGCACAGGTTTGGCAATTTTAGCAGTACCCTTTGGAATCATTTTGAGCGCGATTTCCAGGTCGATATAATTAATTTTTTTATTTATTGCTATAGCATGCCCGGCTGACATTGAGCGCCGGACCAATGATCTGCAATGCCCTTGTGATTAATTGGTCTTCAGACAGTGACTTATCGGTTGCCAACTTCCACAATTCAGCGCGGATCTCATTGTACTGATTCTGACGGGATAAAGTCTCCTGGGCTTTTTTGCGTTCAGTATTATCCTGAAAAACCAAAACCACGCCTGTCACATTATTTTTATCATCGATTAATGGTGAATATGTTACTAAAACAGGTCTTTCTACGTTATCTTTTGAAATCAGAATTGTTGTATCAGGAAGCTCTGTGATTGCCTTTTTCTTGAAGACTTTCTCAATAGGATTATTAATTACAGCGCGAGTCTTATCTTCCACCAACTTAAAAACTTCATTGAGATCCTTGTACATTATATCACTCACCAGCCAACCGGTGAGCGATTCAGCCACAGGATTCATATAGTTAATTTTACCTTCACGGTTTGTGGCGATTACTCCATCTCCGATACTGCGCAATGTTGTCGTTAGCCAGCGCTCATTATTTTTGAGCTTTGTATCCATCTGATGTTTATAGAGCGCCATTTCAATGGTCGATGCCAGGTCCCGCTCTTCAAACGGTTTAATTACGTACCCAAAGGGTTCGGTTTTTTTTGCTCTCTGCAGCGTACTGTCATCAGCGTAGGCAGTTAAGTAAACAACCGGTATATTAACAATTTCCCGGATCTGTTCCGCTGCCTGAATTCCATCCATTTCACCATTTAAATGGATATCCATGAGAATTAAATCGGGTTTGATGTGACCGACTTTTTCCACAGCATCTTCACCATAAGATAGAATTTCCGGGACGTCATAACCTATATTTTTAATACGATCCCGAATCTCCATACCAATGATATTGTCATCTTCAACGACCAAGATTTTTTTCTTTGTCATTGCTTCACTCCCCAGTTCAACTCAAGTAAATTTAATTTATCAATACATTTTTAATAAAAATTATAAACTTAATATATGAAACCGTATAATCTTTTCTGCAATTAGTTTCCGAAGTAATAATATACTCAATATTATAAATGTGCGCAAGTTTTTTCCACAAAAGAAGTAACGCATCAGTTATGGGAGTATTCAAGATGTCGCACACTTGAAATTGTAATTGTTGATACTATCTATGAAAT
>NBLI01000012.1:0-13922 GCA_002084535.1 Candidatus Zhuqueibacterota bacterium 4572_119 | reverse complement strand
TCTGATGTATTACAAAAAGAAGCTGTTTCCCAAATGACCATGCTAAACCAAGTCAATAAAAATCAAACTCCCGGTTTATGTTTGCCGTTTCACCCACGCTTAACCGCGCCAGCAATGTCGTCCCCTTTTGTTTTTTATGTTTCTTTCTTCTCATAAAAATACATCTTAAAACTGGTACCGTTTTTGTTGTCAATAACTAAATCCGCTTGAATTTGATCGCAAAGGGTATTTACCAACTGGAGACCCAATGATTCTGTTTTATTCAAATTAAAATTCTTCGGCAGCCCGATGCCATTATCCTTAACCTCAAATTCATATTTAGCATCTTCCGTGAGTCGAAAACGAACCAGAATGTCGCCCATTCTGTCGCCAGGAAAAGCGTATTTTACAGCGTTTGAAATGAGTTCATTCAATATGAGGGCACAAGGAATTGCTGTTTTAATATCCAGATTAATTTCTTCGATTTCCATCTGTAACTTTATTTTATTTCTATCAGCATTATAAGTTCTAAATAAGTAATTCGTAAAATCTTCGATATAATTATTAATATTAATTTGTGATAAACTTTCCGATTGATATAATTTTTCATGAACCATTGACATAGATCGGATTCGATTCTGACTTTCCATAAAAACATTTGAGATATTCTTATCTTTCGTTGATTTTGACTGTAGATAGAGTAGTGAGGAAACAACCTGCAAATTATTTTTTACCCGATGGTGAATTTCTTTTAAAAGTGTTTCTTTTTCATGAAGAGAAATTTTGATTATTTCTTCCACCTTTTTTCTTTCAGTAATATCGCGGGCAATTGCTAAAACAAGTTGTTGTTGATCGACTTTCATCAGTGAGATGCTGACTTCAACAGGGACAAGTGACCCATCTTTGCGTACATTTTCTGTTTCAATAAAAGCTGTTCCTTTTGATATGTCTTCTTTGATAATATCGGGTAACTTTTCCTGGATATGATTAGGTACAATATCCAAGACGCTTAATTTCAGTAATTCACTACGTTGGTAACCTAATAGCTCACAAGCTTTCTTGTTAGCTTCCAAAATTTTGCCATCAACTGTCTCCAAAAAAACCGCATCATTTGCCTTTTCAAACAGGATTTTGTACTTGGATCCCATTTCTTCAGCTTTCTGTTTTGCCGCGCTTTCTCTATCAAGCAGGTTTAAATATTGTACCCTGTCTTTGTGAAGTGCAACAACAAAAATAATCAAACCAAGCAAATTAACAAACTGGTCAGCATCCCCAAAACCCTGGGGCTGATCAAAAAATTCGTCCAACAAGTTGATCACTGCAGCATAAGAGAGCACTGCCAGCGCAATTGCCACTAAAATTGTTTCGTAATTTCTCATGGCTCGAACCCATATAATAAGAGCAGCCATAAAGAATATTATTATGAATGATTCAGAAATAATGTCATGAGTTTGAATTTTATCTTCAATCTCCCAAAAAACGAAATCCATAATTATAAAGGAAGCTGTCAGGATTATAAACACTATAAATAAATTCCGAGTGAATAGACGTGTCTTTGTAGAAGCAATGCTATCAGGTACCATTTAAAGCCACCTTATTTTTTTTATGGTTGTAAAATAAATCAACTAACCTAAAATTTTCTTTCGGCTCAAGGTTCAAAATCACAATGTTTTAAAAACAATGAATAAGAATTTTTTTCATAAATCAGTAATGTAAAACCGAGTTTCAAATTCAATCAGCTTTTATCTTATTGTTTCTTCCTGCCTTGGAGCCTTTGTGGCAAGAATTCATGAATAATCCAGGCTAAATATTTAAAAATTAATTCGATCCCCTCAAGTCATTACCACCGATATATCCGATGGTTTTGCTCTGGAACTTGAATTCAAAACATCCCGGGAATAATCAATTCTTATAACTCGTTGTCTTCCTGAACTTAATTTTAAAGGCTGTTCCATTTTCATTTTCTTTGTCAATACTACCCTCCAGTTGATTTTCTGCCAGGGAAGTCACCAGGGTTAAACCAAGTGATTCCGCATTTCGAAAATCGACATTCTTTGGCAGTCCGACACCGCTATCCCTGACGATCAATTCAACATCATCTTCACCAGATAAAAAAAGGGACACTTCAATTTTTTGCTCACCATGCCATGATTCAGGAAACGCGTATTTTAATGAGTTGGAAATTAATTCATTGATAATCAATCCACAGGGAATCGCTGTTTTCATAATGACAGGAATCTTCTCGACATTTAGTATCAATCTGACCTTATTGGGATTGATGTGATGCACCCGAAAAAGACTATTGGCTAAACTTTTTATATATTCTCCGAAATCGACATTGGCTAAATCAGTTGATTGATACAATTTTTCATGTACCAGCGCCATAGAGCGAACACGATCCTGGCTATCAATAAACATCTCCCTGGATTTTTCGTCCTTAACATAATTTGACTGAAGATGCAGTAAACTGATAATCACCTGTAAATTATTTTTAACGCGGTGATGTACTTCTTTTAACAGGACTTCTTTTTCTTGCAGGGAACGTTCTATCTTTTCACCAGCCAGCCTTATCTCAGAGATATCAGAAAATACAAGCACACCAGCGATAATATTCCCGTTTTCATCACGCACAGGTGCAGCGTTGGATAAAACATAGCGTTCCTCGCCCTCTTCATTTCGAATTATGCTGGTAACATTTTTTGAAGCTTTCCCATGCAAAACCGCGTTAGTTAATGGCAGGTCATCCGGCTTATATAATTTTCCATTTCGTTGGTACATTTGCCAGTGTTCCGGGTGTAATTGAAATGGAATATCAGTAAGAGCTTTCTTCGACTTCCCTCGAATAAACAAAGCAACCGAATTCGCTAAACGGATTTTTGCATCCGGCGCGTCAGCGACAATGATACCTGCCGGGCTTTGCTCCAACGCGGCAAGCAGGAGCGCCTGGGTTTTTGCCAATTCCTGTTCCGCTTTTTTCTGCTGAGTAATATCCCGGATAATAGTTACGACTCTAACAACTTTATCTCCTTCGAAAACAGGGATTTTTGTTGTGTCAGTAACAATATTTTTATTGCCCAAATTTATCGATTCAACCGTTTTTTTAACTTTTCCTGAATAAAAAACTTCTTCATACTCTTTTCGAACATTTTCTTTTACAAAGCTAAAAACCTCAAAAATTGATTTTCCAATAACATCAGTATCCAATCCCAGCTCTTTATTCCAGCTATAAAACTTATGGTTAAACAATACAATTTTAAAATCTTCATCAATGACATGGATGGCGTCGCCCATGGAGTCGATGGTTGTCCGGTATTGCTGCTCGGAATCCTTTAATTGATTTGTCCTTTCAAGCACTTGTTTTTCAAGTTTATAAGAATAGCGCCTTTGCATGATCAATCTAAAAAAAATAAGCACCACCAATGCTAAAGCCAATAACCATATCAAATAAAACCACCATTTTTCCCAAAATGGTTTTTTGATTATTATGTCAGAAGAACAAGCATCTTTACTCCGAATACCCGCCGCGTTTTTGACCCTTACATGGAATCTATATTTTCCCGGAAGCAAACTTGTATAACGGGCTTGTTGATAAAATGAATTTGGCAGCAAAACCCATTCTTCATCATAGCCTGTTAATTTGGTTTCAAATTCGATAGATTTTTCATCAACAAATGAAATTCCCCGGAACTGAAAAATCAGATCATTTTCGGAATGCTTCAAATCAATTGGTTGAGACAAATCATAATTTACATTGTTTACTTTTAAGCCTTCCAGGTGAACCAATGGGGGAACATTTCTTATAAAATCAAACTCTTCCTGGTAACATGAGACACCCTTATCCGTTCCAACCCAAACCTTGCCATCAGGAGCGACATAACCAGCGGAACGGTTTATTTCATTCCCGCTAAGTCCGTCGCTTATTGTGTAATGACGAGATGTCTGACCATCCCAGCGGTAAATTCCGAAATTCGTACCAAACCAAAGTCGATTTTTATGATCCTCAAAAATTAAATATACCGAATTGTTTATTTTAAAATTATCTGAAACAAATTTTATCAATGAATCATTTTTGATAATATACAAACCATCTCTGGTTCCGACAAAGGACCTACCCCGGCTATCCCTAAAAAAAGCATATACATTATTGGCTGCCGTATTTGCATGATTAAACTGTTTCCAGGTCCCGTTACTGTATTTGAGAACACCTTTTCTCAAAGTTGCGATAATGATTGAGTCGTCTTTTCCCTTAAATAATTTCCTGAAATAGCTAATATACTTTTTTGGTGGAACGACCGATTCAAACTGACTATTTTCATATTTAAACAAACCCTCCTGGGATAAGACCATAAGAAATCCATCATTGCTTAAAAGTACAGAAGTAACAACGTTGATGTTTTTTTCACCCACCTGAAACCATTTTTTCTCAGTTAAATTTCTAATACGCAACAAGCCAAGTTTGGAAACTGCCGCCCAAATATCTCCGTTTTTATCAACCGCTAAATCTAAAACACGCGTGTTAGCACTAAAAACATTTTTGTTGTTTGAGAAATTGTGTTTAATGACTTTATTACCTTTCTGTATCGAGATTCCGTTATTATGTCCAAAAACTATTCCACCTGATTTTAGGGATTCTATTGCTGTTACCTCGTCACTTAAAAGCGGGTCTTCCTGGTAATAATTTCTAAAAGTTCTGCTGACTATTTTAGTAACACCTCTTAAGGTTGCTATCCAAACATTTTTTTCGCGGTCAATAAGGAAAGAAGTCGCTGCTTCTGCCGGAATTTCCGTTATTTTTTTAAATGGCTCAATAGTATTTTCTGAACTAATATAGTACATCTCATGTTTATTACCGATAAAAAGCCCACCAGAGTTATCGATACTAAAAACCGACTGCTCTTTTTTGTTAAATTCAAAATGCCAGGTTTTAATATTTTCTTTCACCAGGTAAAAATTATTATTTAATAAATAACCATACCAATCCAGTCCTACTAACCATATTTTTGGTTGTTTTCTTTTTCCGTTTATTTGGCAATCTGAAGCAATTCCATAAATATAGGACGAAGGAAGTTGCAGTTTTTTATTTAGAGAATTATCTATCTTTTCTTCTCGCAAAACAGACAAGCCTTTGTCGGTTGCAATAAATATTTCATCCTCAATTACAACCACACCAAACACCTGGTTACTGAACAAACCTTTTTCTTCTGTTATGTTAATCCAAACATTGTTTTTATAAACAAATAAACCACAATTGCGTGTTCCTACAATAATACAATTTTCTTCATTTATTTTGACAATTTTTAACGCGGTGAATTTATAGTTTTTTCCCGGAAGTTGTATTGACGGAATTTTTTTCCACTTTTTGTCATCAAGATAATTAATCGCGAGGCTATCATTTATATTATTTATAACCCAGATTCTTCCCTTTTCATCTACTGTTATTTTGAGTTGGGCATTGGCGAAAAGTCCATCAACCTGATTATACGTTTTCCACATCAAGCCATCATACACCGTAATACCGGCTTCGGTTGCAAACCATATTTGCCCGAGTGAATCCTGGGCTATATCATAAACCTGGGAACTTCCAAGTCCGTCTGCTTCTGTATAATTCTTGGCAAGATAACTTTGCGAAAACAGATTGTTAATAAATAGTACCAGCAATAGCATTATTAATTTAAAAACTCTGAATCTTCCCACAATTTTCCTTCGCCTAATCAAAGTTCTCATTTTTGATGGATGAGTCCATTCAAAAAACCAGGTATTTTAAGTTTTTTCATAAATCATGGTGCTATAACTTCAATATAAACAGTTTTTGTTTTGATTGAAAAATACCTAATTTTTACCTTTTTAAAGTTGACTCATGGATAATCTTAATAATTAGTCATGGCTAAAATCCGCGCTAGTATACAGCAACTCGATGTACCTAACATTTTTTATTACCGTCAGCCCCATTCTTTCTCGCTATTTTAAATTTGGGAAAAGAAATTTTAAAATCCGCTCCTTTTTCTTTGCCTATTTTTAAAGTACCCTGCAGCTGATCAATCAATGTATCGACCAATTGCAAACCTAATGACTTTTTATCAGGTTCGACCATATATTTCTGCAGCCCGATCCCGTCATCTTTTACGGTAAGGCTCAATTTATCATTAGCACACGCTTTTAACCTGATAGTTACTTTCCCGGAATCATGATTTGGAAAAGCATATTTCAGTGAATTGGTAACAAGCTCGTTTATGATCAATCCGCAGGGGATCGCTCTTTCAATATCCAGAACAACTTTGTCTATTTTTGTATCAAGCCTGATTTTGTTTGAATCAATATTATAAGACCGGAATAGATATTTCGCCAAATCTTCAATGTATTGTTTTAGATTGATCTTTGCGAAATTTTCTGACTGATAAAGCTTTTCATGAACCAAAGACATGGAACGCACCCTGTTTTGACTTTCCTGGAAAACTGTCAGTGCGGTTTTGTCTTTCAAATATTTCGACTGAAGATAAAGCAAAGAAGATATCACTTGCAGGTTATTTTTTACCCGGTGATGAATCTCTTTTAATAGTACGATTTTTTCGTCCAATGATGACTTAATTTTTGATTCTGCTTGCTTCCTTTCAATTGACAATCCGATTTGATGAGAGGTAAATTTTAATATTTCCAGTTCTTCAATTCCGTATGCTTCAGTGCTGTTATAGCTTTGCACAACCATTGCTCCAATCACCTCGTTATTGGCAATCAGCGGCACCCCCAGCCAGATTTTGGGGCAGTTATCTATTCGCTCGATTTCACCGCGTTTAATAAGGCGCGCGATTTCACGTTGTTTGACTTGTAATGGCTCATTATTTTTAATTACATAAGAAATCAATGTTTTTCCGGATGAAAGGGTTTTGAAGCTTTCCTCTTTATCATTGCAAAATGGGGAAGTGATAAGGTCAGTTTCTTTATCATAAAGCGCGATGGAAAAATTCGTTGTGTCTAAAACTTTGCTCAATTCTGTTCTGATTACTTTGAACAAATCATTCAAATTTTCGGATGTAAAAACAGCGTTGCTGATCCAATACAATAATTCCTGTACCATTTCCGCTCTTTTTCTATACGTGATATCACGAAAAACAACCTGAGAAGCGGGTTTCCCTTTGTAATTTACATCCGCGCCCGCTACTTCAACATCAATCATTGTCCCATCCAGCCTGATGAATTTTTCTTCCAATAGCGCGACATTGCCCTTTTTGCTGTAAAGATGTTTAATCCTTTTTGAAACAATATTTTCAAAATTCGGGTGAACAAAATTTGTAACAGGTAAACCCATCAAATCAGTTTCATTTTTCCCGCCCATTATTTTTATGGCTTCATTATTTACAAACACAACCTTTCCTTCGCTGTGGACAACAATCGCGTTGGGCGAATTTTCGGCTAAATTTCGATATCTTTCTTCACTTTCCCGCAGCGCTTCTTCGGCTCTCTTACGTTCAGTAATATCCATCAACTGCCCCAGAAAATAAATTGGACTCCCGTCGCTATCTTTAATTAAAGACACGCGAAGGATTCCGTACACAATGCTGCCGTCCTTTTGAATATACCTTTTCTCAAGTTCAAAATGAGGGATACTACCAGACAGTAACTTCTGCTGAAGCTCGACATTTTTTTCTAGATCATAAGGGTGGGTAATATCCGTAAACTTTAATCTTTTAAGTTCTTTTTCCGTGTAGCCCAGGGTTTGGCAATAAGCTCTGTTGGCTTTTAAATATTTATACTCCAGACTAATCATGGCAATACCCATAGGGGCATGTTCATAAATGGTACGAAATTGTTCCTCACTTTCCTGAAGCGCGAGTTTTGTTCTTTTCCTGTCAGTAATATCCTGCACAACTACGTAAACCAGTTTTCTGTCATATACATCGATGGGTCCCGAATAAGTTTCCACATCCCTTATTGTTCCGTCGGCGAGTCGATGCTTAAATTCGATAACGGTTTTATTCCTTCTTCTGGCTTCCGCCATTTTTTCTCTTGCTTCGTTTGCATCCAGAATATTTAAATCCATTATGGATTTATTCAGCAAATCTTCTTTTTGATAACCATAATAATTCACAGCCGCTTCATTTACATCAACAATGGGGAGGTCTTTGTCATCAACATCCAACAACAAAATCACCGCCTGATTTTTTTCAAACAACGCGTGAAAAAGTTCTTCTCTTTCTCTGACGGCTTTTTCCACTCCCCTTCGTTCTGTTTTATCTTCAAAAGAGCCCATCAAAAAAAGCGGATTCCCATCTTCATTATGGATCAGAGTTGTCGCGACATTAACTTCAAAAGTAGATCCGTCCTTTCGAAGACCGGTAAGTTCACCGTCCCAAACGCCTTCTTTTAACGTCAGTTTATGTACTTCTTTAGCTTTCTCTTTATCAAGCCAATAACGAATACCATTTTTTCCGATAATTTCATCTTCATCATTATAGCCCCACATTTTAAGCATCGTTTTGTTCACATAGGTTATATTACCCCGAAGGTCCTCGATTGCTATACCTGATAAAGAATTGGAAATTTCCTGGTTTCCAGTTTTATTCTCCCTACCAGACCACTTTTTATCAGTTATATCAGTGATGGCAATTAGTACTCTTGATAGTTTTTTTTCTGAACCCGGCATCACAGACAATTTGAGCAACAGGACGCGGGTTTGCCCAGACAAAGTTTTCGTAAAAACCTCGCATTCAAATTTTAATTTTCCTTCCGCAAGGCTTATTACTTCTTTTTTAAAGATATCACATGATATTTGCTCAAACAACAATTGTGGATTATTAATCACTGAATCTTTATCTGACGCGTCAATTAATTTAAGAGCCTCTTTATTTACATCGACAATTTTTAATAATTTCAGACAATTGTCCACTTCTTTTGGATTCTCATCAAAATAATGTTTAAAATCAGATACCCCGGCTTTCTTCAATGAATCGATGTATTCTTGAATTCCTGACATGTCCTCAAGCCATAAAGGTATGGGAGATTCGTCAAACAATAAATTATGATCCACGTTGTCTTGATTCAGCGTTTTGTTTGTAACACATTGCTGTTTTCGTGTTTTAGCATCCTGTATTTCTTTAGAAACCAGGTGTCCCAGACCTATTAAATTATCTTTGGAAATATAATCGCGGGCTCCGGCTTTTTTGGCTCTTTTTATTGATTCTTTATTTTTATCCTCTAACACGATAATTGATGGAATATCACAGCCTTGCTCCTTTAAAATTTTCAAAGCATCCAAACCGCTAAATTCTGAGGGACCATTATCAGCAATAACAATATCATAAGAATTTTCTTCCAGCGCCTTATTCATTTGTTCGAATGTTTTTACAGTCCTGGAATTTGGTTTAAATCCCCCATTACGAAGCTCTCGTTCAATAACAAGAACATCATCGTCAGATTCTTTTACGATGATTACATTCAGCGCTTTTTCCATCTTTTCTCCTAAGTTTGAATATATTCTTTTTGGATATTTGTGATTGGGATTATTTGTTATTGTCAGGAATTAATTAAAAGTTAGTACATGCTTGCTTGCGAGTTTACGATTTCGTCTAAGCAAAAAATCCTCACCAATAACAATTCACCAATCACAACTCACCGATCCCCAAATCAAGTCCCCCCTTGTAGAGCTTTTTGAACAGCTTCTTTCAACTCATCTTCTAAAAATGGCTTTTGTAAATAAAAAAATGGATTGGTAACTTTTTTTGCCCTGTTCAATGTTTTGTCATCTGTGTAAGCAGACAGGTAAATCACTGGAATTTTGTAATCAGCCCGGATTCTCTTCGCTGTTTCTATTCCATCATATTTCCCATTCAGCCGAATATCCATAAATATTAAATCAGGACAAATGTCTCCAATTTTATTGACCGCGACTTCACCGTTGGAGATGATGTCCGTTACCCGGTAACCAAGATTATTCAATCGATTTTTAATATCAAGCGCGATGATATTTTCATCTTCCACTATGAGTATATTTTTATTTTGCAAAACATTCTCCTTAAAGCGCATAAACAATGAAATTGTTTGGCCAAGGTAATTGATTAAAAGTCTAATTCAGTTCATCCAGATTGGGTTGATGATTAGTGCAGACTTGCTCCCACCCTCTTTCCAATCGTACTAATAAGAATTAAATGATTAGGGTTTCTATCAAGAAACTTGAAACAGTTTTTAGCAATTAGCCGACAAATAGCTATTAGCTTAAAATACATTTAGTTATGTCGTGTCATTCCAGTTCCACCGATTATTGGCGGATACTGGAATCTCATGTTAAAAAAAAATTACTCACATAAAATCAGATTCGTTTTTTGGCAAATCTCTGGCACTATTCAGCAAAAAAACAGGACATAGCAATTTTATAGTAAGATTATGGAGTGTAAAACAGTCGCTTAAAAATTATTTATTTAAATCGCATTTTTCTGAACAGAGAATCCAATCATTAAAAATTATTCAAACCTATTCTTCTGGCAACGAGAAATAAAATGTTGCGCCTTTATTAATTTCACCTTCTGCCCAAACATTGCCGCCGTGTCTCATAATAATTCGTTTCACTGTAGCCAGCCCAACACCATTTCCTAAAAATTCTTTTTCGGAATGCAACCTTTGAAATGGCGCGAATAACCTTTCTGCATAATCATTATTAAAACCGGCGCCATTATCCTTTATGAAAAATATGGTCTCTTTATTGTTATTTAAATTACCAAACTCGATTTTAGCGTTTTCAGTATGTTGCGTGAATTTCCAGGCGTTGTTTAGCAAATTTTCCAGTACCAGCTTAAGTAACCTGACATCACCTCTGGCCAATACATCTTTTTCAATTACCAATTCAACATTTCTTTTCGGACTTGCTTCGCGCATGGGTTCAACAATATTTTGAACAATTTTGCTTAGATTAATTTCTGTTATTTTCATCTCACTTCTTGTAACCCTGGATAATAGGAGCAGGTTATCAATCAATTCAGACATATTTAACACTGAAGATCGTATCCGATTCAAAAAATGCTTGCCTTCATCATCCAAAATATCATTGTAACCATCGGTTAATAATTGGGAAAAACCATCAATCCGCACCAATGGCGCGCGCAAATCATGGGAAACAGAATATGAAAACGACTCAAGTTCTTTATTCGTTGCTTCGAGTTGCGATGTTCTTAGTTTTACCCGTTTCTCAAGCTGTTCATTTAGTTCTCGGATATCATCTTCGGCATTTTTCTGTTTGGTAATATCTTTGACCGACTGAATCACACCGATAATTTTGCCGTGAGTATTTTTAAGCGGGTAGGAGGTTAAATCATACCAATAAATTTCTCCGTTTGATTTGGAATATTTAAATATTTCCTGATAAGTCCTTCCATCTTTCAGAGTACTGACACAGGGGCATGATTCGCATTGGGTTTGCCTGTTTTTAAAAACAAAGAAACACTTCTGTCCACTAAAGATAGTCTTATCATCAAAAGTTTTTTTAATCCAGGAATTAACACGAAGGATATTCAGGCTGGTATCAACAACACAGATACCTTCCTGAACCGTATTAAAAATGTCCCGTAAAAACTGTTCACTCTGCCGCATTTCTCTTTCAAATAATATCCGCTCATTAATAGTGTTTTTGTGGTTATATTCCCTCCAAACAGCAGTATTAAGAGATTTTAAATTGCTTTTTGAAATTACATCACACATTCCTTTCTTTATAAAATCAACCATAGTATCATCGTCTGCATTCGAGGAAATCAAAATTATTGGAGAATCGACCCGGTGTGATTCTAAATATTTCAATATATTAGAGCCATTCAAGTCCGGCGAATCATCATCAGCAATTATAAAATCCCATTGCTTTTCTTTAAGCGCCAGGCTTAATTTATTAAGATTAGCTGCTGACGTTTGACTTATAGAAAATCCCCCATGCTTCAAAATTTCAATGATTTGATTAGTTAGTTCATTTGATTCTGAACCGATCAAAATCTGAAGTGATTTTCCCATTTGGTGCACCTCTTACGCAATCATCCTTCTTTTCATCATTCTCAAAATATGCTAAAAATTGAATATCCTTAATCTCATTCAATTCAATCTAAAACACGTTTTTCAAAAAAATCAAACATTTTTTTCTAATTTCAGACAAACATCAAATCATGAATTCAGAATAATTCCTGTTTCAATCTTTAAACAATGATTTGGATGAGTTGAGCGGTTATTATTTTTTTTTGAATTATTAGTCGTGTTCCCAGAATAAAAAGAAATTCAAACTATTAATTCCCATGAAGATTTAAAAAACAAAATAGTTTCATTTTGTAATACAATCATTTCATAATGAAGAAGATAAATATCATTATGAACAACTAAAGGAATCAATATGTTTAGCACTTATTATAAACAAATCTGGCAGTGGAAGGAATTGGTGCGTTAGTTTATTGTTTTTATAATAAGTTACCCTAACTTCAATATTATAAATATTATAAATTTTCTAAATAAATAAACAAGAAAATAATTTTGAATCTTGTTTAATTTAAAAGAATTTTACAAGGTGTTCATAACGCAAAAAACATTCCATCAAAATAGCGATTTTGGATAACTTTTAGGATAGATTTTCAATTGAGGATTTTGTTGGACTAACCGGGGCGTAAAAAGAAAACTGAATCTGCATTGGTAAATATTTATTCTATACAAAAAATTCAGCATCCTCTAAAAAAAAAGAATAAAAATCTGAATGATGGTTCTAATATGATTTATTTTTTTCATTCGATAGCTAATTTGTATCTGTCCGAAAATTAATAAATTTCACCAAATAGTTTCATTTCGATCCCGAATTGCGGAGGAGAAATCTGGTAAACCACTAATTTATACGAAAATGCAGTTCTCGATATCCAGCGGCGGAATGGGAATGACAGAAAAACTGACCTTTCGGACAGGACCAATTAGTACCCTCGCAAAAGCACCAGGTTCTTTTTAGCATTTTCATAATATTTTCCGGCAGGATTCATTTTCGTTATAATCTCAAATTGAGTAATTGCCAAATCTTCCCGGGCGGAATTTTTTAAAGCTACCGCGTAATAATACCTGGCTTCGATATTTGATGGCTCAAAATCTAAAACTGTCTCTAATAAACTCTGTGCTTTATTGAAATTATCAGTTTTTATATATAACAGGGACAAAGGTAAATAGATGGCTTTTAATTCATTCTCTGAAATCCTGCCTGAAGATAGATGTAACGCTTTTTCATAACACTCAACCGCTTTCGCAGGATCATTTTTAAAGTTACTCCATAAATAGCCCAGTTTCTCAAGCGCTTTTTGTCTTGCCGGGAGAAAATAACTTTCTTCAGATTGAATTACACGAAGCCAATGCTGTTCCGCTAAATCATAACTTCCACTTTTAGCTTCAACCACCCCAATGTAAAAATTTGCTTCCACATAGGACGAATCTATTGATAACACCTCATTCAATACTTTGCGCGCGGAATTAAAATCATTTAACTTATAATAAACTTTGCCGATTTCAACCATAATTTCACAATTATCTGGACTGATATCCAAAGCACTTTGAAAATAATAAAGAGAGCTCCTGATATCATTGGTGTGAACAGCCAGAAATCCCAAATTCTGATATGCCAAATCAGATTGCGGGTAAATAATGAGCGCTTTATTCAAACACTCTTTCGCCATTTGAAATTGCCCCAGATTTGTATAAACCACGCCCAGGTTAACATAGGCGCGCGCGAAATCAGGATCTAATTTTATCGCCCGTTTGAGCTCGATTTCCGCGTTTTTCCAATCCTGCTTCCGCATCATATCATTCGCGTTATAAAAATACGCGTTAGCTGTATTGGAAGTTACGGAAAGAATCCGGAACCCTTGATCCGGTTCCACTGAAGGCGGCGCGGTTTCCACCTGTTCAATAATTTCTCTTTCTTGTCTTTGCCTGTTTAACCGAACGAGCACAGGATA
>NBLI01000177.1 GCA_002084535.1 Candidatus Zhuqueibacterota bacterium 4572_119 | reverse complement strand
CTGCTGTTTTTTTGTGTTCTGCCCCAATTATCTCTTATCGCGGATTCCAAAAAAAGCCAGCAGGTTGGACCGGGGGTTATCCATCACCAGGAATTCATAGAATCAGGTCCGTGGCGGCTGAATGTTTTGGAAATAGATTTAGCTAATGAGTGGATAAAAATTGAAACAGCCATTGCCAACGACCAACTTATCGGGCGTGAAAAAACTTCGTCACTGGCTGCAGAAAATGACACTGAAAAACACCGTGTAGTCGGCGCCATCAATGGTGATTTTTTTAGCAGTGACGGAATTCCGGTTGGCGCGCAGGTTCAAAGCGGAGTTTTACAAAAAGGACCAATCTCACGATCAGTGTTCGGTTATTCCACAAGCAAAACACCGATTATTGACATTGTTTCCTTTCAGGGATCATTGACCGTTTCCGGGACAAACACGCTTGAAGTAAAAGGCGTTAACCGCGTTCGAAACACAGAAGAACTCATCGCTTACAACCAGTATTTTGGATCAACAACAAACACCAACTATTGGGGTACAGAAATAACTGTAGAATATTTAGCAGATTCAATATTAGTTAATGATCCTTTTTTGGTCAGAGTAATTTCAAAAGACAGTGTTTATGAGAGCGGACACGGAAATAATCCCATTCCATTAAACGGAATGGTTCTATCAGGTCATGGCTTGTCCAGCCAATTCCTTAACGAAAACGTTTTTATCGGCGACACACTTTCAGTAATTTTGAGTTTACCACCTGTTACTCAGTCCATTTCCGCGCTCATCGGTGGAACTCCCAGAATGATTCGTAATGGCGTTGCCACAGTCGAATATGACAACGAGGGCATTAGCAGATCATTTGCCACTGACCGCCATCCCCGAACTGCAGTGGGGTTCTCGCAGGACTCCACAAAGCTCTTCTTTTTTACCGTTGACGGGCGCCAGGCAGGTTACAGCGTAGGCATGTCACTTTATGAGTTAGCGGATTACATGCTCGAGTGGGGCGTTTACCAGGGCATTAATCTGGATGGCGGCGGTTCAACTACGATGGTCGTTCGAGGTGGCATTGTAAACAGTCCATCAGACGCCACAGGAGAAAGACCAGTAGCAAACGCGCTTTTCTGCGTAAGTACAGCGCCCACCGGGGCGCTTTCAATTTTAAAAATTTCCGATGATGAGGTTTATGTGCTTTCGGGAAACCAGTATCAATTCTCAGCCTCCGGATTTGATCAATATTATAATCCATTGACCATCAACCAGGATTCTTTGAGCTGGAGTTGTGATTCGGCAATTGGTAATATAAATGAACAAGGTTTATTTTCAGCCGCTGAAAATGAAGACAGTGGTTACGTTTATGTTAATTCGGGTGAAATTCGTGATTCAGCAATGGTGCATATTACAAAAGTCGCTTCCATCGAACTTTTTCCAAATCCATTGATTTTGCGCGTGGGTGAATATTTGAGCATTCAATTTGACGCTAAAGATAATTTTGGAAATACCATTGAACTGGCACAAAACGATTTGGATTGGTCGGTCACCGGAGATTTTGGTGTCATTTCTTCTTATGGATTTTTCAGGGCGACCAATCCAGGAGAAGGATATATAATTGCCAATTATGACGCCGCGTCTGGCAGCACCGCGGTTTTTGTTGGTGTTGATACTGATTTAATCCTCGATGATTTTTCGACTGTGTCAAACTGGAGTCTATCTGGTCTGCGCGTTGAATTATCCGCGTGCGACTTTATTGTTGACAACTATGTAAGCACCAGCACTCCAACATCGGGTAAACTTACTTACGGTTTAACTACCGGTGGGATCAGTGTGCTTTACCTGGATTGCTCGCTGCTCATATCCGGGACACCGGACGCCATTGGCGTTTTTGTTTATGGCGACGGTAAAGAGCACTGGTTACGCGGTGAATTTCATGACGCTGACGGCGAAAAATTTTTAGTCAATTTTACAGAAGAAAACCCTGGTATCAACTGGTCAAATTCCTGGCAGTATCTCAGAGTGGATTTGGTGGATGCCATCACTCATTGGAGCAATCCAGCAGCAGAGCTTTCTTTTCCCATTACCTGGAAAAAAATTTATCTCGCTGAAACCGTTGAAACAAAAAAGGACTCCGGTGTTATTTATCTCGATGATTTTACAGCACATTATATCCAAACAGAAATAAAAAAAAACGATAATTTGATCACTCCGATAACTTATCAATTACAGCAAAATTGCCCAAATCCCTTTAACCCAAGCACGCAGATATCCTTTGATTTGCCCGACGAAACGCCAGTTAAGCTGGAGATATTTAATACATTGGGAAAAAAAGTCGCCACAATTGTAAATACAAATATGCCAGCCGGCAGGCACAAAGTTCGCTTCCGGGCGGATGAATTGGCAAGCGGTATTTACCTGTATCGAATAGATGCCGGAGACTTTCATAAAACCAGAAAAATGTTATTGATAAAATAAGTTTAACCTTAATACCATAGGAGGTATCATGCTAAACTTTTCCCGAATATTGAGACCCGCAATTATAACTTTTTCGCTTTTGTATTTATTCCCACTTTTTGCAGTGGGACAGAATTTCAATGATAAAAAATCCTTAACGCATGATGTCTATGACTCATGGAAATCTATCGTCAGCCCTGAGATTTCCGCGGACGGTAAATGGATAAGTTTCCTGGAAACTCCGCAGGATGGCGATGCTTTTATTGTAGTAAAAAACCTTGTAACCGGCGCTGAATTTAAACATCTCATTGGCTATTCCGGCGAAGGAACCGACGCGGAAAAAGCAGCCAAATCAAAATTTAGTTACAATTCTTCGCATAATATATTTCTGATTTCCCCTTCAAAAGCTGAAATTGATTCTCTGAAAAGATCCAAAAAAAACAAAAAGAAAAAAGCCGTTAAAAAATTGGGGGTCATGGACCTAAGTATCGGCGAAGTTTCCGTTATTGATAGTGTTAAAAGTTACGCCATGCCGGATGAGGCTGGGGGCTGGCTGGCTTATCTCAAAGAAGCCAAACCGGATACCAAATAAGAAGAAAGGAAAGAAAGAAGAAGAGGAAGAAGAGGGAAAATCTGATGACAAAAAAAAGGAAAAGGACAAGAAAGATGGAACAACTCTGATCCTGCAAAACCTGGATTCTAACGAAAAAATTACAGTTGATTTTGTAACAGATTTTCGCTTTACAAAAAATGGGAAATACCTGTTGTACATAATTTCCAACAAGGAAAAATCTGAAACGGACGGAGTCTATTCATATTCATTAGAAAACAAGACTCCCAATCCTTTATTAACAGGAGAAGGAAATTATAAAAAATGGTCATTCGACAAAAACGAAACGAGACTGGCATTTTTTACCGACCGTGATGATTATGATTCCGATCCCGCGACATTTAATTTGTATGGCTGGAATGTCGGCGATAAAAAAGCAACAAAATGGATTTCACACCAGTCCACAAAGGGTTTCCCGGAAGGGATGTCAGTGAGTGATAAATCAAGCATTTCTTTTAGCGATGATGGCAATGTTGTGATGTTTGGCATAAAAGAAATTCCCGAACCTGAAAAAGACGATTCTCTCGAGGTTGAAAAAGAAGAGGCAAAATTTGACTTATGGCACTGGAATGATCCTTATCCGCAGCCACAGCAAAAAAGAATTGCCAAGCGTGTCCGGGACAATACATGGGAAAGCGTTTATTTTATCAAAAAGAATAAATTTGTCAAATTAGCTGATGAAAAAATGCCGGATGTCAATTTATCACGTAATGGTAATTACGCGCTTTCCAACAATATCTGGTCTTACACTAAACTCGTTTCCTTTGACGCGTCCTACTACGACGTCTATTTAGTAGATACAAAAAACGGAAACCGGACACTTGTTAAAAAGAAATTACACTACAATGGACGGCTTTCCCCGAATGAAAAATATATTTACTGGTTTGAACACAATAACTGGTTTGTTTATAATGTAAAAAAGAGAAGTACAAAAAATGTAACCTCTTCTCTCAATGTCAGGTTTGAATTGGAAGAATGGGACACACCGACACATCCACGACCTTACGGAATTGCCGGCTGGACAGACAATGATAAATCCATACTTATTTATGACCGGTTTGATATTTGGGAGATTAATCCGGACGGTTTAAAAGCAAGGAGAATTACAGAGGGTTTTGGCAGGGACAAAAACATTTCTTTTCGTTATGTAAAATTAGACCCTGACAAACAGACAATTAGTCCAAACGAAATTCTGCTGCTCCACGCGACAAATGAAGAAACCATGGCAAGCGGTTTCTATAATGATACGGTCAATGGGACAGCGGAACCAAAAAAACTAATTATGGCAGACAAAAATTTCAGCCGACGTTCCATTAAAAAAGCGAAAAAGGCTGACACTATAATCTTTTCCCGCTCTGCTTTTGATGAATACCCTGACCTGTGGAATTGCGATCTCTCATTTAATAATCCATCAAAAATAACTTCACTGGGAGATCAAATGGAACCGTTTATTTGGGGCAAAGCCGAGCTGCGCGATTTTACCAGCAGTGATGGTAAACCTCTGAAAGGGATACTTATCAAACCGGACAACTTTGATCCCAATAAAAAATATCCATTAATGGTTTATATTTACGAAACACTCCATAGCCGTTTTCACAGTTATCGAAATCCATCACCAGGTTCATCGATCAATCCATCATATTATGTGAGCAATGGATACATTCTCTGGATGCCGGACATCGAATATGACACAGGCTACCCCGGCAAAGACGCCTTAAAATGTGTGCTGCCGGGAATTCAAATGCTGCTTCGTGAAGGTTACATCGATGATAACGCCATTGGCATTCAGGGGCATTCCTGGGGTGGCTACCAGATAGCTTATATGATAACGCAAACCAATATTTTCGCTGCCGCTGAAGCAGGGGCGCCGGTTTCCAACATGATCAGCGCTTATGGCGGGATTCGCTGGGCGAGCGGCATGGTTCGGCAATTCCAATACGAACATACCCAGAGCCGGTTGGGAAACAGCCTTTGGGAAGTACCGTTACGTTACATAGAGAACTCCCCAATATTTTGGGCGGATAAAGTTCAGACGCCTCTGTTGATGATGCACAATGACGAAGACGGAGCGGTTCCCTGGTATCAGGGGATTGAATACATGATGGCGCTTCGGAGATTGGAAAAAGAAGCCTACATGTTTAATTATAATGGCGAAAAACATGGCTTACGAAAACGCGTAAATCAAATGGACTGGACGGTGCGGTTGGCTGAGTTTTTTGACCATCATTTAAAAAACGCGCCTGCTCCCAAATGGATGACAGATGGCATCAAAGCCTGGGAAAAGAAGGATAAAGAAAAGGAAAAATAGTTAATTTATCACCATCACTTGTAGCAAAATTAAAATAGCTATTAGCATTTTATTTTTAAATTTTAGATGTTTTGCAACTTTATGGATGTCAATCCGGTTCCGCCAGTTCTTTTAGAAAGAGCCGGGAATCTCATTCGATTTTAATAAAAGATACCGGCAAAAAAACGTGCCTAAAAAACAATAATTGGTTTATCACCAAAATCTTCAACGAATAAAAAGCACAAAAAGGAAACTTTGAATTGAAAAAGGCTAACCATCCCTTTATAAAATCTCTTTTCTGTTTTTCGCTAATGGCTTTCGTTTTTTTTGGTAACTTGTCTTCTTTGTCTTCGCAGGATAATTTTGACATAAAGGCAAATTACAACAAAAATTCATTCCTGATCCCCATGCGAGACGGAGTGAAGTTATTTACCCAGATTTATTCACCAAAAGATTCTTCCCAAATATACCCCATATTATTATTCCGCACGCCGTATTCCATACGCCCTTATGGCAAAGATGAATTCAAAAATTACCTGGGTCCAAATAAAATGTATGCCCGCGAAAAATTCATTTTTGTTTATCAGGATGTTCGGGGAAAATTCAAATCAGAAGGTGAATTCATTGTAATGAAGCCGCACAAAACCGTCAAAAAGAATGTTTTCGATACCGATGAAAGCAGCGATACTTACGATACCATTGAGTGGGTGCTAAAAAACATTCCCAATAACAATGGCAGGGTTGGGCAATGGGGAATCTCGTACCCCGGCTTCCAAACAGTGATGGGAATGATTGACGCTCATCCAGCGCTAAAAGCATCATCTCCGCAGGCATCGCCATCAGATATGTGGATAGGAGATGATTTTCACCACAACGGCGCTTTCCGACTGATGTACACTTTCGGCTGGTTGTCGAGTCACGCAAAATCGAGAGCCACACCAACAGAATCGAGGGGAAAGCGTTTTGATTACGGAACACCGGATGGTTATAACTTCTTTCTCAATTTGGGGCCCATAAAAAATGTAAATGAAAATTATTTTTTCAACTCCGTGCCCACCTGGAATGAATACATGGAACATGGCAACTATGATGAATATTGGCAAAAACAGAATGTGCTGCAATATTTGGATAAAATTGATCATCCTGTATTAAATGTCGCCGGTTGGTTTGACGCGGAAGATTTCTATGGTCCTTTGTCCATTTATTATGAAATTGAAAAAAGAAACCCCAACAATAAAAGCATTCTTGTGGTTGGTCCCTGGCTCCACGGAGGCTGGGCGCGCAGCGATGGCGAAAAACTTGGGAATATTCAGTTTGGCTCAAAAACGAGTGACTTCTTCAGAAAAAATGTCGAGCTTCCATTTTTTAATTTTTATCTGAAAGATAAGGGTGATTTAAAATTACCGGAAGCCATTGTTTTTGAAACCGGGTCCAACGAATGGAAAACTTATAATACCTGGCCGCCATCGAATGTGAAACAAAAAAATTTGTACTTCCAGGAAAATGGGAAATTAACTTTTGCTCCTCCGGTGAAACAATCTAATAATAAGAGTGATGTTTTCCTGAGCGACCCGGGAAAGCCGGTACCGTTTTCTCAAGAAATAAGAACCTCGCAAGGGCACCTTTGGATGGTGGAGGATCAGCGTTTCGCGTCCTGGCGGCCTGACGTGCTGGTATATCAAACAGAAACGCTGACAGAAGATATCACCATTGCCGGACCCATTATTGCCAGTCTTTATGTTTCAACCACCGGGTCAGACGCGGATTGGATCGTAAAATTAATTGATGTTTATCCTGGTGATGCAAATGATAACAATCCAAATCCGTGTAATGTAAGAATGGGTGATTTTCAGATGCTTTTAGCGGGTGAAGTTTTCCGTGGAAAATACCGCAATAGTTTTGAAGAGCCGGAACCCTTTATCCCCGGCGAAGTCACCAAAATCGAATTTGACTTGCGCGATAAAAACCACACATTTCTCAGGGGACACAAAATTATGGTGCAAATTCAAAGTAGCTGGTTCCCGGTTATCGACCGTAATCCACAAAAATTTGTTGATATTTATCGTGCTGATGAGGCGGATTTCCAAACAGCAACCCACCGAGTGTTTCGCTCCAGCATCTATTCATCGCATATAAAGTTGAATGTTTTGGATTAAATGGAATTAGATAGTTTTTTTACAAATACGGTTGCATTTGAAACTTGAATCCTGGTCCTATAAATAAAAATTGCCGTATTGCTTTAGCCTCGGGATTATAAAAAGCAAAACTAAAGGTTGGAAGCAAATATGATAAACAGATTGCAATCAATTGAAGAAGGTGACTTACCAAAATTCTATTCTACCAACCGTTTGGTTGTTTTAAAATGTAATTTGGCAACATTCTTTAATTCATTTTGACCGTATTTTTGAATGAATCTTCGTCCCGCTGTGATTACATTGCTGGACGCGCCAGGTGGGAAAGTGAGACCATATTTATCAGTCAAAGAATCCAGACTGGTTACAAATTTTTCCCTGGCGAGAATAGACGCGCCAGCCACTGCTAAATTTGCTTCAGCTTTATTCCTCTGGATTAAAGTCAAATCTTTAGTTTCACCCAGGGCATCGTAAATAAGTTTTTCATCACCAAACTTATCCGCGATTATTACCCGGCATGATGTTTTTTCCATCAAATTTTTTATTGCCTGCGCGTGAGCATAAGCCAGCAGTTTATTCAAGTTCCTGTATTTTTCATAAATTTGATTATATTTCATGGGAAGGATTGTTACCACTGAATGGGTAAAATTTCTTCTTATCTGCTTTGCTGTTTCCACAATGCGGCTGTCCGTGATTTTCTTGCTATCCTGCACTCCCAGTTGCCATAGCTTGTGTTCAAGCTTTTTGTCAACGTATAACGCGGCGACAACCAACGGTCCAAAAAAATCTCCTTTCCCCGATTCATCGGTACCGATCCATTCCCGCAAATTGTGGACCTTTTCAAGCCCATGAATTTCCTGGTTTGTTTTTAGCTCGCCCAAATATTTGTCAGCATATCCATCGATATTTTTCCCCCGGATAACAACTTTGCCACTGCGATAAAAGGTTATAAAAACCCGGTCTTTTTTCGCCTGCCAAAAAGCATGATCAACCGGCTCCAAAACAAAGCCATCTTTTTCAAGAGTTTGCTTCAATTTTTTTTCATCCTTAATATCAACTTTACTGCTGAAAACACTTTTTGGCATATTAACCTCGATTTTTATTATTCAAAGTTCTATTAAAAATATTGCAAGTATAAATTATTGTCGCTTTTTTTGTCAAGGATTTGAATGGTTTTTAAGCTCTCTGTACTTTTTTGGAAAAAAAACAGACATGGCAAAAAAAAACTTTAGTTTTTTAACCTGGTAAAGATTTTTTTTCAATGAAACGGCATTTTAGATTGAGTCATGAATATACAAACTTTCATTTTGATAATCAAGATTTTTCAAAATGGAATGATTTATTCAACCTTTTTACTGCTCAACACCAATAAAAACTTAAACACATCATGGCTTAATATTGTAACTTAATAATTTATTGATATTAATGACATTATTTACTAGCATAACAATTTAATAAAAACCCCCAATAAAATGGCTTGTTTTTTGCAACAGCAGGGAATGAATTGCCCGAAACAATATTCTTCATTAAATCCTTAATGGAGGGAATAAGGACAGTGGACTACCCAACGAATCA
>NBLI01000176.1 GCA_002084535.1 Candidatus Zhuqueibacterota bacterium 4572_119 | reverse complement strand
AATTTCATATATTTTTTTGCTGCTTTTTTAACTTCGTCTAATTTTACATTCTTAAGCTTTTCAAAAAATTCTTTTTCATAAGCGATATCACCATGAAAATAAAGCGAATGCGCCAAATAATATGCCTGGTTAATACTCGACAAACGTCGAAACATCATTCTGCCCAAATACATGTTCACTGATTTCTCCAAATCCGCTTCTGTGACTGATTCAAGAATTTTCATTTTAAAAAAATCAGGGTATTGGGGAAGCAGTATATCCACATTCTGGGGACGCGTTCCCATTCTAATATAAAATGCCGCTTTATCTTCAATCAGGTTTATACCAGCGCTCATACGGTAAGCCATGCCTTGTTTTTCACGAATATCAAAAACAATTTTTTCTGACAGAATTAATGAGAGAGCCTTTAGCGCGGGTTTATCATTTGGATCAATTTGTTTTGTGAAACCCCAATAAAGATACGAGCGTTTACCATCTCCCTTTTTCTCGGTGGTGTTTTCTTTTTCGTGCAGCTTCAAAGTTTTCTGGTAAACTTGTGGCTCGTCTTTCACAGGAGATGAATGAAATTTGCCTAATAGATTAAAAATGCTGTCAGGGCTTGCCGGTGAAACCGTAGAAACAATCATGTTCGCTGGCTGGAAATATTCATCCGCAAATGCTTTTAATTTGTCATTACGTCAGTCATACCGAATCGACTGCTGATCTTCTGATTTTCTTCTGATTCCAGCCGCTGTCCCAAACAATCATGAAGAATTTTCGCGGCGTCCTTGCCATACTTTGATTCGTAAAAGGACTTGTGTTTAACTAAAAAATGCACCGCCAATAGATTACTTGTTTTATTTTGCACAGCGATAAATGTTTTTCCGGCTGCTTTGTCAATTAGCATCTCTGTATTTGAGCTAGTATCAATAGTTTCGCTAACTTGTTGTTCAACAGGATTTTGAAAAACAATAATGGGATCGGAGTCTAAATCGATTGCTTCGAGTTGTTTTGCAGCGGTAAAAAATCGATCTCCACTGTATGAGGCAAGAACTGCCTCGATACCATTTATGGCAAATTCATTGGCGTTAAAGATGCCAAACATGTGGGGCTTTTCAATATTCTTCAGAAAGCTGGTACGTGTTTTGGAAACTTGTGATTTAATTGTTGCCTCAGGCAGTGTAAAATCAATCGCTGACAGTTTTAACGACACTGCTTTTCTCAATTCAGCAAAATCTACATCTCCTGTCAAAGCGATTGTTACTGTTAAATAGTTCGATATAGGTGAAGGTCGGGTGGACAACTTTACCGATGCTAAAAGATCAGAGAATTCCGACTTCAGAGTATTCTGAATTTCATTCTCATTTTTTTTCAGGACAATATTAAGTAATTCAAAAAATTCAGAGGTTTTAAAAGAAGGCAGTTTATAGAAGAATTGACATTGAGTTTCATTCCCATCATAAAAACGGTGATAAATTTTTTCGTTCCGCAGCGCCGAAGCTGGTCTGTTTTGAAAACCAGTACTCCATTCGGGATTAGCCTCCCGCTTTATTATAACAGGGCTGGCAGCACCGTAAATTTTAGTAATTTTCGCCAGCATATCTTTGCTATTAAAACTGCCAATCGCGCTCAAAATCATGTTATTCGGAACATAGTTATTTTTATAAAAACGAAAAACATCATCCCTGGTCATGGATTCAATAGTGGAATAAGTCCCAAGCGTGGGTAACGAAAGAGCGTGTCCGCTGTACAAAATTGAAATAACATTCCGTTCCATTTGTTCACGCGCGTTAACCAGGCTTTTGGAAATTTCCTCTAAAACGATTCCTTTCTCTTTGTCAAACTTCTCCTGCGGCATAATGGAATTAAAAAGCATATCTGCCTGGATTTCCATTCCTGATTCGATGTGTTCAGCAGGAGTAACCATCATGTAATTGGTAAAAAATTCCGAAGTGTTGGCGTTATTATATCCACCAATGCGGTCAACATCGTCATAAAGTTGTTTTTGCGTTCGTGTAGGTGTGCCATTAAATAATAGATGCTCCAGGTAATGGCTCATACCGCTGGATGCAAATGTTTCGTATGCCGACCCAACTTTGACGACAACATTTACACCAATCATGGGAAGCCCCGGATTTTCAATTAGAAGCACTTTCATTCCATTATCCAATTGATGAATGGAAACGCCTTTTGGCAAAGATTGAATTTTATGATTTGCGGTTACTGATTCTGCGGCAAACATTGTCGACATTTGAAATAAAACTAAAACAATTAAAATGAATAAAAAACATTTCTTTTTTAACATTGTTGAATCTCCGTAAAATGGATTAAAGAATAAAAAAATATTTGCCACTGATTCTCACAGATAAGCACTGATTTAATAGACAAAACGCTTGAACTCAACTTTTTTTTCGGTTGCTTTTAATTCATTGTATATTATGGACTTCAAAAGCAAAACATATTATTGCTTCTGTAATTTATTTGCTTTTTTAAATTCATTATATCAGTGTTACATCTGTGTTAATCTGTGGCATTAATTAATTTTTTTAATCTACGCACACTATTTGACATAGAGCCATTTTTTTCTTGATCTTGATCTCGATCTTGACCTGTTTATAAACTAAAACATCAACTCCACGGAAAACCGTGAAACCCCACCCAAATCGCCAAAGTCAACATAGGCATAATCAACAGCCAACTTTTGCTGTCCAATAGCAAATTTTAAACCGCCGCCAAAAGCCCACTTCTCTACATCATAATTTATTTTGTATCCCGCGCGAGCGAACATCATTTCTTTCCATGAATATTCACAGCCAACATTGACCCTTTCTTCGTTGTCATTGGGGTGGTTACCATCGATGGCAATCGTAAACCGATTATTCTCATTAGGCAGAAACGGATCAAATCCGCCCATCAGGTCCATGGCAATTCCCACCCGGAAATTGAGCGGCAGGGGCCAGCTCTCGGTTTTCAAACGCGCGTCAGTCCGGTAATTGCCATCGATTTGGTCATTAATATCTACCAACGCGATCAAATCTCTGCCTTCCAGTTTCATTCTTCCGCCAAAATTTGACACGCACATGGCAATCGTTAATCCATGAAAACCTGTCTGTAAATAAGTGCCAATATCAATCGCGACAGAATTCGCTGTTTCATTATATGCATTCTGTTGAATATATTTGGCAGTAAATCCAGTAGAAAATCGGTCAGTCAAAGCGCGCGCGTAGGAGACGCCAATTGCAATATCACTAACATCATAAAAGATTCCGGCGCCATCCGGTTGCTCAATTGTAGTAACCTCCTGCTCATCAGTATTCAGCGCGATCGCGCTTACGCCAATGACTCCCTGACGACCCAGAGGTATCGCTATGGCAGCAAAATCGTGGTAAATATCCGCGAACCATTGTGAGTGGCTAACTGATAACGAAGTTGATGTAATATTTGTTAAACCGGCGGGATTCCAAAAAAGTGTCGTGGCGTCATTTGCTACTGCCACAAAAGTTTCCCCCATGCCCATTGCTCGCGCGCCAACTCCAATTTTCAAAAATTGGGCAGCAGCAGTACTGACTTTCGAAAATCCACAAAAACCGGTTTGTGTAAAAAGTAAAACGAGTATTATAATTAAAGGTATAATTTTTTTCATCTGATTTTCCTCCATAAATCCTGGAGCTGCTATTTAAATTTAGCAATTTAGCTAAATTATTTAATAATTAAAAATTTACCAACTTTTTTCTGACCATTGGGAATTGTTACCACATAAACGTATAGTCCGTAAGCGACATATTGATCGTTGTAAGTACGCATATCCCAAAATTGATATCCATTATCATCGTTATGATCTATCGACGCTACAAAATCTCCGGCAACTGTATAAATGGTAATTTTACATTTATTTGGTAAATTATTGAACATTAACTTTTTACCAAATTGACTGGATTCCCATGCATTAGAAACAATATAAGGATCAGGGACAACGCGAATTTTTTCAAGAGCGATAGCCATTGTGTTGGAATAACTTATTTTTGATGTATTAAATTCATAATGAATATCTTCCCTGAACGGCTTGTAGGTCTTGATGGTAAACTGATCGCCATGAACAGGCGCAACCGCTGTCCTGAATACAGAATCCCCATCAGCGTTGACATAAGCATCTGGAAAATTGTTGGTAAACAAATACAATCCCGTATAGGTTGTATCACCAGTCATTTCATCGATATCAATTTTTTCCAGGTTTAAAACATCTGGATATTTTTCGTAAAAACCTGGGCTGCCATTGGTAAATGCTTTTCCGCCGGGGATTAAATCCCAGCCCAGAGGACTGTAAAAATTTTTCCGATATTCCTCCCAGGGAGCAGAAATAGCAAATTCGAACAACCATGTATTTGCTGAAACATCGACGGGATTATCAGGATCAGTAATTACTTCAATCTTTAACGGCAGGTGAAGTGTTGTGTCCTGATCTGCTCCTGCAAAAAAGTCATACCAATTCGCCCAAAGACCGCCGGCTTCTGTGGTATCGATGGTTATCAGGTAATCATCAACTGAATAAATTGTCTCGGAGACAACATCCATTCTACCTTCATACTTTGGTATTTGTTTAGTGCGCCAGTCAAAAGTACACGTGTCTCCCTGAACATTGGTCCAGCCGATAAATTCAATACCGGATGGAGAATTAATCATGGTCAGACGAAAACCATCCACAATAGGCAAATTATCTCCCGTTTCATCAGAAAACATACTGCGATTTAGAACTACTGTTGTATCACCGGTTTCGCTGGAGACGCGCAAAAGATTAAAGCCATCAACATAATTGGTATCATTCCCGACAACCTCCATCGCGGAATCGGTGTAGGTGATGACATAATCATCCCCTGTAACTTCATCGGGCTGCACAATATCTACTTTTACAATCGCCTGGCAAACGCCGCCAACAGGAGGTAACGATCCATCAGCGCCGGGAACTGGATTATAATCAGGCGGTGAATAATTTTGTGGAAGCACTCCCGGAATGACCGAAACCGTATGCGTTTCCATCAAAGAGCGCCCCAGCGATGATTGATAAGACTGTTCAAGGCTGTCAGGATTCTGATTTCCTTTATCATACGCAGTAACACAATACCAATATTCAATACCATTGGTTAGATTATAATCATAAAAACTATGCTGCAATCCGCTGTCATCGCCGAGAGACTGGTTGAACGCGGGATCGGGTCCTTTGATTTCGTCAATAATATCAAAAATCTTGATTGGTCTGTACCCAATAACATTGCCATAATAATCTGTTAACGGATCGCCCCATGTTTTACCCTGATCTGTGCTGCGGTAAATTTTATATCCTTCAAAATCCTTTTTCCCGGTTAAAACATCAACCGATTGTTCCGCCGCGGAATCCCATACCAGCCGAATTTGCTGATCCTGGGCAGACGCTTTAACAACCGGCGTTTTGGGAGGTCCTGATCCCTGGTATTTTCGTTGATACATTTGCTGAACGATTCTCATGTTATTCATCAAGTCTGTTGTGTCAGGTTCATCTGGCACGCTTCC
>NBLI01000011.1 GCA_002084535.1 Candidatus Zhuqueibacterota bacterium 4572_119 | reverse complement strand
AATAACTTGCAAAATCAATCTACTTTAAATCCAGTTAATCTTGAGAATCCTGTGCACCCTGTCGCATCTGCCTTTGGCATGATTATCCTGTCCAATTTCATTTGCATTTAATGGTCTCCCCTGTGATCGGTTACGATTGATGTTTGAAGCTCATTTTTTGCGTTTTCTTCCTTAATGTGTGTATAATTCAGGTTATCCCGCTACCTTTAAAAATATGATGAATAATGCGGGTTAAAAGATTTAACATAAACCTGGCTAAACAATATTAAATAATAGCAAACAGTAGAAAACAAGAAAAAGCTTGACAAAAACAATATTATTTAGTATAATATAGTAAATTAAAATGTATGGAGATGTGCAATGATAAAAGATGATATTATGACACTGGAAGAAGTTGCCGCCTATTTGAGGTTAAAACCCCAAACAATTTATACCTGGGCGCAGGAGAAAAAAATTCCCGCGGCTAAATTAGGAAAGGAATGGCGTTTTAAAAAATCAATTATTGATGAATGGTATTTACATCATATTGACGAGAAATTTAACAACATTGTCGAAAAAGCTAAAAAAGCCGAAAAAGAATAATTCCATTTTTTTAGCTCAATGCATTTGGTGCTGAATAGTTCGAAAGATTAATTAATTTAATACTAACACGTTTGGAGAAAGTCATGCAAAAAAAATCAATAATTTCACTAGATTTTTTTGAAAGTATTCATGAAAAAGATAGCTACCACGAAAAGATAACTAATCCCAAACTTGTAGCTCAAAAAATTTTAAATCATTTTATTGTTTTAGTTTTATTTTCATTTATTTACGGCGCTGTAATGGGGTGCTATAATGGATTCCAGCAAGCGATTTCTTCAGGAGTAAAAGTCCCTGTTTTATTTGTATTAATTGTCCTCATTTGTTTCCCGGCTTTATATGTCATTCAAACTATCCTTGGCTCAAAACTTACATTACCCCAAATGCTTTCGGTGATTCTTTCCGGGTTTGTGATGACTACAACGATAATGGTTTCATTCGCGCCAATTGTCATTTTTTTCCTCATAACAGGCAGCAGCTACGCGTTCATACAGTTGCTTCATGTTGGAGTTTTTACAGTGGGTGGTTTATTCGGGATGCACAGCATAATTGAAGCGTTAAAATTTTCGTGTGAAAAAAAGAATGTTTATCCCAAGGTAGGTGTCCAGGTTTTTAGAATCTGGATTTTTATATTAGCATTTGTTGGCGCTCAACTATCCTGGAGTTTGCGACCATTCATTGGAGCAAAGGATTTGCCGTTTGAGCTTTTTAGAAAGCAAGAGGGTAATTTTTACCAGGCTGTGCTGGTTTCTACAGTCAGGATGATGGGGGGTAAAAAAAGCAAACCAAAAACCCAGGAAAAACAAATAGTAGTAAAACCTAATGTAACAGCAGATTCAACCGCAGTTGAAATAAATGATGAAAAACAAGAAAAATAATTTATTGGTGGTAACACATCAGGTTTGGGAGCATTCAGGATGTCGCACACTTGAAATTGTAATTGTTGATGGCACAATTTATTAATTAGTTGAAGTGTACGACATCTCTGTCTGCCCCCAGTAAATGATGTATTACTATTGGTGAACAAATCAAATACAGTTTTTGACCAGGGGCAAAATAAACATAGCCCAGGGCATTACCCTGAGCTATGTGGGAGCATGAGGAGCAGGAAGAGTTGTTCTTATTATGCGGCTATCTTTTTTTCCAGTGTCCCTGAACGTATACCCAGCCGCGAGGTTTTTTTACCCAATGTCCGGTTACCCAGACTCTGCCTTTACTGGGTTTAGTCCAATAACCTTTTTTCCATATAAAAGCCCCGGTTTTTACTTTCCATTCCCAGTGACCGGAAATCCAAACAGCGCTTTTATAAGGCTTTGGTCCTATTTTTACCATTTTTACCGCGGGTGGTTTTTTTTGAGCGTAAATTATTTTCGGCGTACTAACAGCTGAATTGACATAGACAAATCCGATAAGAACGATTAGCAGAATGAGCTTTTTCATAGGTATTAAATTGCTTAACATATTTAACTTGCTTTTTTAAACTCGAGTTATTAGATTACAAAACAGAATTTTTAAACATCTGGTTTAATTAAAATTGCGAGACTGGAAGTATGTTGAATCGAATTAAAAATTATATTATTTTGACCCGACCATTGAATGTTATCATCGGAATGTTGTCCATTTTTATTGGCGCTTTTATTACCGGAACTGTTTCACCTCTTTTCAAAGTTTTTTTGGCGAGTCTTTCAGGTGGTATTGTTGCCGGCGGCGCTAATGCTATCAACGACTATTTTGATGTTGAAATTGACAAAATTAATAAACCGCATCGTCCGATCGCGGCTGGAGTCATTTCGCCGGCTAATGGATTTATCTATTCGATAATTTTATTCCTGCTGGGAATAATCATTGGTTGGTTTGTCAACAGGCAAGCTTTTGTGGTTGCTATTTTTGCTTCGATACTTTTGTTTTTTTACAGCGCCAAATTAAAGCGCACTGTTTTATGGGGGAATTTGTCGGTGAGTTTAGCTACATCGCTGGCTTTTATTTATGGTGGTATTGCTGTGAACAGGTTCGCGCTTTCTTTGATACCGGCTACCTTTTCATTTTTTTATCATTTGGGACGGGAAATAATCAAAGACGCGGAAGATATCGAAGGCGATATAGCTGATAACATTGTCACCTTCCCTATTAAATATGGGAAAAAACCGGCTCTGAAATTGGCAACGGTTATTTATCTATTCTTAATTTTATTAACGATACTTCCCTATACGTTTCAAGTTTTCGGGTTATATTATTTGTTCATTGTAACGCTGGTTGTGGATTTGGTAGTTGTTTATGTTTTATTTTCCATGTGGAGAGACATGTCAACGAAGCATTTGTCGCGGCTGGCGATTATTTTAAAATTGAATATGTTCGCCGGATTAATAGCGATTTATTGTGGCAGATTTTAACTTGATTGTTTTTAAACAGGTAGGTCGCTTTAATTATAAGAATCTTTATTAATGCTAAATCGGCATTATTTAAGGTTTAGCGAATCAGAATCACCTTGCTAATTTAATTTAAGAATCTTCTCCACTGCCCGTTCCAAATCAATGAGCATAAATGGCTTTCTTAAAAAATAAACGTTGTCGTACTTAACTTTTTCGCGAATAGTAGATTCTTTTTCAAAACCACTGATAACAATCACCGGTATCCAGGGATTCTCTTCCTTTATTCCAATGACAAGTTGAATCCCGTCAACTTTTGGCATGTGAACATCTGTGATAACTAAATCAAACTTATTCTTTTTAAAAAGATTGAGTGCTTCTTCACCATCCTTGGCAGGCATGACCGTGTAACCAACCTTTTCCAGGACTTTATCAAGCAGCAATCGAAAGTCTGGCTCATCATCAACAACTAAAATATTGATTGGTTTGCTGGGGCGAATCGGCCCATCGTAAGATAGGTCAACACTTTTTTGTACCAATGGCTCAATGATTTCTTCAGAGTTGGCGACAATGAGTTTTATCCTTTCTACAGCATTGATGATAATTCTTGAGTATTGGTCACATTCCTTGCTTTGCGAAACCCTGTTTTCCACCAGCCATTCAGCCGAATTTAGGATTATTGCCAACGAGTTATTGATTTCCTGATTGGAAAAATAGATAGATTCCAGAGCCTGTTTCAATAATAAAATTTGTTCATTAAGTTGTTTTTGAGTGGGCTGATCCTCTTTTTGACTATTCATCATATTCCTTTCACTTGATCATAGTAAAAAATTCAAAACTAAAAAAAGTAGAATCGGCTTGACTTTTCAGAAGAAATTTTTTATAATAAATATGGTTAGCGGTAACTCAATTAATGAGTTGCAGTTAAATCTTTTTACTTGCTTATATATGAAAAAGTTTCTTCACTTATTAGGACAGCAATGATTGTCGAGGTATAAAATGAATATAGGAATAATAATTGGTCGGTATGGCGATATAGATGGAGTTTCCCTGGAAACAGCAAAATGGATTGAAGTACTGCAAAATATGGGACATGAGATATTTATTTTATCAGGGGCATTTTCCAAATACATGGAAAATTCAGTTCACACAACTCTTTTTCCTCCCCTGGCGTTTTCATCTCCGGAATGTGAGTGGGAGCAAAACAGGGCATTTTTTTTCCCTGATGACGAACCTGACGAGCTGTTAGAGCATCTCGAACGAGCATCCGAAGCAGTAGCGATTCAAATTTTTAAATGGATTATGGCTAACAGGATCGACGTTATTCTTCCTCAAAACTCGGCGGCTTTGCCCTGCCATCTTTCAATGGGAATGGGTATCAAAAAAGTGGTTGAGCACACCGGGATTAAAACAGTCTGCCATGATCATGATTTTTTTTGGGAAAGGGGAGAACGTTATATCAGTAAACATGAGGAAATTAATAATCTCGTAAAATCTACATTTCCTTTACAAATGCCACATGTGCGACACGCGGTAATCAACACTCATTCAAAGCATTATCTTTATAGAAATTATAAGATTGATTCAGTGGTTGTGCCCAATGTGATGAATTTTGATAAACCTTACGGTCAAATTGATCAGTACAATAAAGACATGCTTGCCACTTTGGGTCTCGAAGAAAATAATATTCCACTGTTGCAGGTGACCAGAATTGTGAGAAGAAAGGGAATTGAAGTGGCTCTTGATTTAATTGATCGGCTGGATGATGACAGGGTAAAGCTGGTAGTGACCGGTAGTTACGCCGATGATGCCAGAATCGGTTATTACAAAGAGCTGCTAAACATTATCGATGAACGGGGTTTGAATGACGCGGTAATATTCGGGCGGAAACGGATTCATACTTACCGGGGACAAACCAAGTCCGGTGAAAAAATTTATTCGATTTCCGATTCCTATGCCCACGCGACAGCCTGTACATATTTTAGCAGTTACGAGGGATTCGGAAACGCTTTCGTAGAATGTGTCCTGGCAAAGAAACCAATTTTTGTAAACGATTACAAGCCGGTTTATTGGCCTGAAATCGGAAGCAAAGGATTTAAAACTGTGATGATTAGAGACAATCAATTAACTGATCAGGCGGTGCGGGAAATAGATGAAATTATTCACAACCCGGGAATGGCGAGTGAAATTGGAGAATATAATTTTCATCTCGGTAAGAAATATTTTTCATATAATGTTCTGGAGCAGAAATTGTTCTATCTTTTCAGCAGTTTTTAAAAGTGAAAATTAATTTTATTAGTAAAATGTCTGATAATTTGTTATTATTCAGCCAAAAAAAAACGAGCCTCGTTGACACAGAGAATATTTAAATTGTTTGTCAATAATGGATGCTGATAGTCATCATTTATACAATTATAGGAAAAATACATTCTGTTGTCAAGTAATTGCTTAATTCAGGGTAACGCCTCAGTTATGGGAGTATTCAAGATAATTTATTTTGACTTTTCGATTAGACACCAAGTAGAAACTTGAACGTTAACAGTTCCAATAATCAAGAAATGAAATAAGGAGTCTTTTAATATCTGAAAAAAATTAAATTCCACTATTAAAATCATTTCGCGCTGCATCTTGATATGCGGATAATATATTGTTAGGCGGTATGAACGTCAATAAAAACAATATAATAAATATTTGGGAGAGAATTAATATGAATAGTAATAATCAACAATCAGACAGTTCTCAACAAATGATGAGAGCTGAACAGATTGTTAAATGGCTCTCTGAACAATCAGAATTAGTAGGGCAATTATCAAATAATACAGGTTTTTTCATACGAAAAGGTAAGATTGTAAAACTTAAAGATGGCTCTGAAGTAGAAGCATTAGATTGGCTAAATCGTGAAGGAATCATTGACAAAAAAATAATCAGTGGTTATAAAGTTAAGCATTTACCTGCTAAAGAACAATTTGATGAATGTTTGATGTTCTTTAAGGAAGTTGTGGATGCTCCATTTTAGCAAATATAAAATTACAACATAAAGATCAGTGAGTAAGAAATTGATGGAGAAATTATATCCAGATACTTTTTGGAATGTAAGCATAAATTGGACTAAACCCAAATTATATGAAAATATTTTAGAAAAGTATTCGGAATACGATGATTATTCATATTTTTATAAAATAACTGGCCAATATTCAACAAAAGAACATAAGCTTTATTATATTGGTAAAGCTTATTACCAAACGGTAAGTATGCGTTTAAGCCAGAAAGATCATCAAAAACGATTTAATAAATTATCAAAAGATTATCCAAAACATAAATTATACGTAAGTTTTGGAATTGTAAAATTAGCTAATGGACATATTACTGAAAAAAGAATAGATCAAATTGAATCATTACTTATTTATTCACACGATTTTGATCATTTATTAAACAAGCAGAAATTAAATGAATTAAAAGTGACAGAGCCATACATTATTTTAAATAGTGGCTATAGAACTCCATTATATAAAGAGATACATTTTGGTATATTTGCAAAGTAAAATTAAATTTCATTAAATTGTTTGTAACCTATTAATAAATAAAGTAGTTAACGCCTAACAAAAGTTTGCACCTGACCCGCCTCGCGTCGGCGAATTTCCGAAATTATGTGGGTTATTCAAGTCTTGTGCTATTCCTAACGTATTGTTTTATAATGACGGCGGGCAGGTGAAACTAATCGATAGCTTATTCAATAATTACCCACAGACTTCTCTAAAATTCAGGTCAGTTTTATGGATGAGAAATTATTTACCAATTTAAAAAACAGGTTAAATTCAGAAGATATTAAAACCTGGTTTGATATGGGGCTGCTATTAGACCGCATTCGAGATTCGAGAAATCTTCAGCTTTTTATCCCCTCCACAGTTGAAACTTTCAAATCAGAGCTGGGCAATGGTATTGCGTTTATTACTTATGAATTTAATATTGATGGTGTAACCATTGAAATTGAAAAATATTCAAGGATTTTCAGAAAGATTATCCAGGATGCCGGATGTGTTGACCCTGCAGTTTATTGGATGGGCAGTAAATTTAATTTTAAGCAACAAAAGGCTTCGGAAGAAATTATATTTCTGCCTTTACCTGGCGCTCGTGGATTTAATGACTGGGAAGGTTATGAAATGTTTTTTCACACGAAACTTTCGCGGGGCAGTGCGGCTTATAACAAATTAGCGAAAATGGTTTGGGATGAAACGGTTGCGTTAAGCCTGCAATTAGGAAAATATGTGATAGAAAAAAATATCAGGCTTTTAATTCCGGTCAATGTGAATTCCAATCCGGGGAACGTGCCTTTGGCATTTTCATTGGTACTGGTTTCGGAAATAATGGGAATCCCTGTATTTAACAGTAACCATGATTTTTACTGGGAAGATGGTAATCACCCCACACTAAATGCTGTTCAAGGACAGCGAGATCATTTTTTTACAAATTGTCACCTGGGTGAAGTATTTTCCCTCATCGAAGTTCTTTACCCCTGGGACAGTCCTTTATGGTTCCAGTCTGTCATTAATCCTCTGCAAAGAAATAAATTGATCAATAAACTTGGCTTTAATCCCGTCTCGGTTCAGGTGATTTCAACATTTATTGACACGGAAAAATTTAAACCAATCCTGCTGGATCAGAAAAGAGAAGTTTTGCAGAAGCTTCATGTCTTTTTTGGGGGGAATGGCAAGGTCTTAAATCCAACACCGGTAGATAAATACATTGAAACGCTCGATACAGAAAAAATAAACAGGACGCCCTTGTTATTAGCAAATTCGGGAAAAGCTCAAACTGTTTTTAACAGTCCGCATATTTTAATTTTGCAGCCCACAAGAATTTTAAGCAGGAAACAGATCGAGAAAAATTTTGTTTTGATCCAAGCGATTTTTAATCACCCTGTTTTTTCAGTATTTTTCAAGCGGAACAGGAAATTGAAACTTATTTTACTTGTTTCCGGACCAATATCAACCGGGCAATATTCTTATTTCAAAGAATTGGTTTTGAATTTTAAAAGTCTGCTGAACCGCCTGCCGGGGCAATTCAAAAATCGCGTTTTTCTTGGCTTTAAATTTGGATTAGAAAGTACAGACCGTCTGATTAAAAGAAACCTGGGTGCAATTAAGATCGAGGAGCTTTTTTCAACTTCTGATATTGTGGCTCTTCCCAGTCATTCAGAAGGTCGCGGTTTGCCAATTATTGAAAGTTGTGCCTGCGGTACGCCGGTTGTTGCAAATAGGTATGAGCCGGAAATCGTATTCGCCTTCGTAATCGGTGAACACCTCGAAAAATCGAAACGACTCAAAGTTTTTGAATTCCCGAAACAAAAATCAAGATTACCAAAAGGTTTGATTGAAATATATAATGAGCCTGAATTATTATCCAAACTTTTACTGCAGAACCGCAAAAATGTGAAAAAGCGGTACAGCTCTTCAGCCCTGGAAAAGGCTTTTGAGCACGGACTCAAAATATTGTGGAATCGTTGCCAAACCCCACATAGGAGTCAACTGGGATGTGTTGAAAAAGCTTTTCAACAATATGAAAAATTCACCGGGTACGATCAACCATTTTTTCAGTTTGTATCGGCAGAAAACCGAAAATATATTCCGGGTATTGCACCAATTGAGTTTATGGTTATTTTAAAATCCCTTATTGATCCGAGTTATTTCAGGATGGAAGAAAAAGAGTTAAAGGGAAGGATAATGAGCTTTGCCCAGGGAATGATAAAAATGTATGAAAAATTCAATAGAATAAATGAAAAAGAGAAACTGGAGTTTTTCAATTGTGTGGATTTACTGTTTGAATTTTATCAAGGTGAAGATAAAATCAGTATGGATCACTCACTCAGCTACAGGCACCGGCACAATCGACATTATTATTTCAGAAAGCTGACTGAATATGAGCTTCGCGGATTGGTAGCTTATTTTTCTCAGCAGAAGCTACCAAGGTCAATGGTTTTGCCATTTAACGTCAGGTCAAGTTTAGTGTCCGAAGGTATCCAATCCTGTTTAATGCGGCTGGTCGGATTTAGAAAATTGGCAATTGATGACAGTAAACGATTGATAAAAAATCTTGAGTCAAACCGCCCGTTTGCCTGGTTCCCAGATTCAAAATGGTTGTATGAAATTGAAACTTTTGTTGTGGAAACTTTGAAGTTTCGACTGGGTTGGAATTCAGATGAAAAGATTAGTTATGAAACAATTTGTGAGAAAGAAATAAGCAAAATAGAAAAAGTCTATTTGTTCATCCGGGAAAAACCATTGGGGAACCCGATTTATTATCGCAACGTAATTTTATGGCTGAAAAATCAAACGCACTCTGAAGTGAACGCACTTTACCGGGCAGGACTTTTTCAAATCGTAAAGACCGAGGTTTTTTCAGACGGAACGCACCTGGCACAGCTTGGCAAAAAAGCAAAAGAAGTTCTATTAGAAATAAAAAAGAAAAGTGGATTTGTGGTCGCATTAGGGGAAGCAAATTATTTGACATCGGATTTATTAGATATGGAGTCATTTCGTATTGGCATTGCCCGACACCCGCATTTTGTACATTATTTGGGCATTCGTGGTAATGAGGCTTATATCCAGTGGGTTCCTGCTGGATTAAGTCCATGTCTTGCCTATCCCACACCCATTCAATCAGCTTTTGATTTTACTGTGGCACTAAAAAGTAAAAATTACTTAAAATGTGTCGAATTGTTTGGAGAAAAAAAGACGCTTGAATATTTACGCCGGGACGCCGGAAAAAGTAATTCACCTGTCGAGTTGGTTTTGAAAAAAATGTTAGCGGAGGAAAAAAATAAGGAGCGAAAAAGCCAACTTGTTAAAACGGAAATGCTGTCTGGTTTACACGCTGACGGTTTGCCCTGGTCGGGTGTTTTCGCCCGGATTCGGTTACCGTCCGAAAAAAAAAGCAAAAAGGAGTTGGAATTTCAGACTGTTTTTTCTCAAAAAACAAATGAAACGGTTTTAGATTTAATAAAAAAATATGAACATGATAATCAACGCCAAGTAATATTGGCTTGGAATGGCGGGTACATCCTGAATCCCGAATTGGTTGGCAAGCTTGGTTTGCCTGAAAAATATATCGGCAGCCCTTTGGGATTGGTCATTAAAAACAATGTGATAAATTCACTCCCGCTTTATAACAAGCCTGCTTTTGTGGTGCATTCTGATTCGACTGTTTCCATCGAGCGAGCCAATTTGAAAAATGGATTGACGATTTCAGCCCCCGGTGGAAGCAAAATTATATTTACTTCAGAAGACAGGAACAGGGAGTTTTCGGGAAGGCCGGTTTTTTATGACCTCCTTTATTCCAAAAATGAAATACCAGGGACGGACAGAATAATTTACAGATTTGCCGGTAACAAGATAATTTCGATAATTAAAAATTCTGAACAAAAGGTTAAAATTTTACCGGTCGGATTGACGGTTGCTTTGCCCGGCAATGTAGAGATGAGCGGCTGGAAAATGGGCGCTGAAATGACATTTTCCATTCCTGGCTGGGAAAATGTATTGCAGGCTATTGAGGCGGGACCTATGCTGGTTAAGGATAGCAAAATTGCCATCGATATGAAGCGCGGCGGTTGGAAAACAAGTAATTCAATTTCAACTCAGGCTGCTCGTGTTGATTTCGAAAATTTGCGCGGTCCCAAAATTGGAGTGGGAACTGCTGCTGACGGACAGCTCATTATTGTCGCGTTAAACGGGCGCATCAGGGAGAGTGTCGGTTGCACACACCAGGAACTGGCAAAAATTCTGATTAAATTTGGCTGTAAAGACGCCATGGGATTTGATCCTGGCGGAAGTGTGACGCTGATTGTGAAAGGAAAACAATTGAATGTTTCGCCTTATAATAAAAATTACGAACGGAGTCCATATTCGCTGCCACCCCAGGCAAGGAGAGTGGGTAACGCGATTTTGGCTGTCGAAGAAAAATAGAGTTATCTTTATTTGTATAAAAAAAAAGGTGTCTAAAAATTGACACCTTTTTTTAATAATATTTTAAAGCTACGTCTAAAAGAATTTATAGCGATTGTCTATAATTTCAGCTTTTTCTTTTAAATCATTATACCAGTTAGAATAAGCTGTTTGCCTTTTATTATCTAACAGGTCAATTTTTAGCGCGTTTTTCTGCAGGTCAAACAGGGACTCATTAATTTCCTGCTTTTCCACTAATTTGATCAAATAATAGCCTCGGGTTCCTTTTACTGGACCTGATATTTCATCCTGACTCAACCCAAACGCGGTGCCAATGAATTTCGTGTCTTTCCCAACGCCTCTGATAAAACCGCTCATTGCGAAAAAGTCTGTCTCTTCTATTTTGAGGGAATCTTGAGCCGCCAATGTTTCAAAGCTCTCTGGTGAAGTAATTTTCTCTCTGAATTTACGGCAATCAGCGCCAGCCAGCTCAATTTGCTTTTCGCGGCGAATGGTGTTTTTTATCATTGCTTCAACTTCAGCTAAAGGCTTTGTGCCTTCTTTTTGAATTTCGGTGACTTCGTAAATCAGGTATCCCCTGTCTTCAATATAATAAACTCTGCTCGCTTTACCGACTTTAGCGTTAAAGACAGCGTCGGATATCCGTTTTTGCATACCTAATCCAGGCAGAAATCCGCTGCGTGAGAAAAATATGGTTGTATCAGGTGCAAGATGTTCATTGATAACTGCCTGAGAAAATCCTTCTTCAGCAGCGACTTCAGCAAAATAATTGGCGTCATCCCGCACTGTTTCGATTGTGTTTCTTGAGGGTTTAATATTTAGTAAAATATGCCGGGCTTTAACTTTTTCCTTGCCATCTTCAACTTTTTTATCTTCAATCTTAATGATATGAAATCCATGCTGGGTAAGAACCGGCCCGACAACATCTCCTTTTTTCGCGGTAAAAGAAGCTTCTTCGAAAGGCTTGACCATCATACCTTTTTCAAAAAAACCAAGGTCTCCACCATTCACCGCTGACCCTCCATCATCAGAATAGTTCTTCGCTAAATCCCCGAAATTAACTCCCTGTTTGATACTGTCCAACAACGAAAACGCGAATTCTTTTATTTCATTCGTATCAGATTCTGATGGTTTTAATTCAAATAGGAGATACTGGATTTTTCGTTTTTCACCTTCGTGATATTCTTCCTTATTTTTCTTGTAGTAATTTTCGATTTCTTTTTCAGTGATTTCAGCATCTTCAATTTTATAACTATTGGGGTCAAAAAATAGATATTTTACTTTTGCTTTCTGATTTCTCTTTATAAAATCCTCTCTTACTTCCTGGTCTGTTACAAAAACAGAAGAAAGGACCTCCTGATGAATTTTTTCAAAGGGAAGTGATCCGGCTAAATAGTTTTCTACCATTAACCAATAATTATTGTTGCGGTTATCACTAAGCGCCGCCTGGTATTTTTGAATATCAAACTTCCCGGTGCTATCAGCAAAATTTGGATTTGAACGCAAAAACTCAGGTGGATTTTCAAATATATGAAACTTAATCTCGTTTCGTGAAACAGCTATTCCCATCTTGTCGATTAATTGTTTTATCAATACATCGCGTACAACAGATTCAAAAATCTGGTCTTCAAGCTGTTGGAGCTCGTAACCGGCAGGCTCTTTTTGTTTTTGCTGCCGGAAATTTTCAAACTGCTGCTGCCTGATATTTGAGTATTGATCATAGGATATATCTTCATCGTTGACTGAAAGAACCATATCGGGCTTGTGCCCGGAAAGGATGCTGGTAATATCCGCGCCACCAACCAGTCCACCGATGGTCATACTTAACACAAAAAGCACTAATAGTATGAATAAAATCACATGCGTGTTTTCACGCATCTTATTCATGATTGCCATAACAACTCCTTCTAAAAATATAAATAAACATTTTAAACCCGCGTAAACATTGTCTGAAAAGACCAACAATATAGTAATAACAATAAAAAAAAGCAAGCTAATTTTTTTGCCAAAATTTATACCCGAATGAAGAATAGATGATAAAATTCATTCATAATATCTTGATTATTATAAAATATTTTGTTATATTTTGTTCCAAAGTAAAGAAATTAAATAGTGATTTGTTGTATTCAAATACTTATCGATGTTTTTAAAGTAATCATTTTAATTTTTAAATTGTTGCTTTCATTTTTTGTACGAATAAGCGGAGAATAGCCATGCCAGAAAAACCAAAGGAAATAAAACTAATTCAAATTCCCGAAGTTATCGCGGAAAGATTTGGCTCCAAGGATACGGTTACTTGTTATGTTGGTTCAAATTCCGCTTCCCCGACAGCATCTTTGGAGGCGTTAACCGCTGGAATAAAATCCGCGAAAACAACATTGCCATTTTTTAAAATGGTTCACATACTTATGCAGGGTGAAGTTCCTTATATTGAAGAGGGCTTGCAGGATAAAATTATGACCTATTCCATCTTCTCCGGAGCCCAGGTCAGAGACGCGGCAAATGAAGGACGAGCCTTTTATGTTCCCTGCACACTGGCAAATATTGATTCGCTGATTGGAAAAGGAAGGGAGTACGAACCTGATATTACAATTTTTAAAGTGAGGCGCCATGAGCAAACCGGGGAGTTGAGCCTGGGCTTATCTGTGGAAGCCATGCATACGGCGATAAATCAGTCTAAACTTGTTATCGCGGAGGTTGATCCTTCCATGCCGTTTACACAGGGACAAAGTGTTATTGATTCGTCTGCCATAGATTACCTGATTGTTGATGAAGGAGTGAAGCCGGTCTATGAAATTCCCGCTCCTGATTTTGATAATTTATCACCAGAGGAAAAAAGAATCGGTGAATTGATCACGAATACTTATATTTGTGATGGCGCCACATTGCAGGTTGGAATTGGTAAAATACCGGACGCGGTGATCGCGACAATTAAAGACGCCAATTACAAAGATCTGGGAATTCAAACGGAACTCTACGGTGATGGTCTGATGATGCTTCAAAAATTGGATATTGTCACTAATCGAATGAAAAAAGTGAACGCCGGATACAGCACCACCAGCTTGGTCATGGGTTCAAAAGAGTTGTATGATTTTGTTCACATGCGAAACGGCGTTCAAATGAGACCTTGCGGCTATACAAACTCGGAAGAGACTGTCAGAAAAAACGCGCCGTTTATTTCAGTGAATACGTCCATGGGCGTTGATTTATACGGCAATGTCTGGGCTGATTTTATCGACGCGCGCAGGTATTACAGCGGTGTGGGCGGGCAACCGGATTTTGTTCGCGCGCTTAACGACCCTGCGTACGGCGTTCCGATTATTGCCATGAAAAGCACCACACAAAAAGGCGGCTCAAAAATATGCAGCACACACCCGCCGGGAGTCAGTTTAACAGCCTCGGCTTATGATGGGGTGGTAATTGTCAATGAGTACGGAATCGCTGATTTGCGGGGACTGACAGCCGGTGAAAAAGCGCTTGCTATTGCCAGCATCGCGCACCCAAAATATCGTGATGATTTTATGCGTTCTATTATTGATGATAAGTATTTTACTAAACCAAGAGAATATAGTCCGGGAAAAACTTGCCGGGGAGTGAAATATTATGAAGGAAATATTCGATTGAATGAGGATTAAATTTTTTCATTTTTGTTGCTGGTAAAAAAGCATCTTTATCAATTTGTGTTTTCTGATTTAACCTGAACTATTATTAGGTCTCCTGGTCCCAAAGTTTTGGAGGATAATAAGTAAAAAATTAAGTAGCCGATCCCAAGGGCTGTAATCATCAATGAAATCCCGAAGTTTTTCGCCACAGCGAACGTTTTGGCTTACCCGCCAGCGAAATATCCGCACAGAATTTCGGAAAAGCACCGAACATGATTAACAACCAGAATTTCAGAAAACGCGCCAATGCGAGGCGGTCGGCTGCAAACCGATGTTATACCTTAATTTACAACAGATTACAAACTGTAGCTTTTGTGTATTGATTTACAACATTAATATTGTCAGTCTACCTTTATAAAATCATAACCAGACAAAATTATCTCTAAAATTCTTTTGCCTTCTTTATAATCTTTATCAGGAATATCAAAGTTTATTTCTAATTCATTTTTATCTTCATCTGCTAATTGTAGATAAAATCTATTTCGATTAAATTCTATTTTTTCAAATTTAGGACGACCACAAAACATTAAGTCATCACTTTCAATATATGGTTCATCAGGTACTATATCTTCAAATTCAAATCCCCATTGAATTAAAAAATAATTTGTCAAGCTTTCCCATTCTTCTTCAAATGAAACTTGATAGTAATCCCCAGCTTCTGAAGCGGTAACATATTTAGCATTTATTCGTTTCATACTATTCTTTCTGTTTTACAAAATGTGTAGCATACAATTTTTCAATGTTTTCTTCACCTGAATTTGAAAAACGCAAAAATATTTTATTTCCTTTTCCCCAAGATTTGTATCCTGTCCAACTCTGTTTAAGTTTTCCATTTAAACTATTCTTTCGAATAGTTTTCATTATGAAATTGATTTTTCCTAAATTGACTTTAATTGCTTTCTCAAGATAAGGAATTTTCTTCATCCGCCAAAGCTCATAGTCTTTGACATCAAGATACCCTAATTTTATAAAAACATCTACAAAACTGATATAACCTTTCTCCTTTATCAATTCAGTTGATACAATCATAACTATTTTATGTAAATCTTTTCGGTTCATTTAATTACTTTGATATTGATTTTTAGGGACGTTAATGTTAAGGCGCTGGAAACTGCGGCGCACCTGAACGTCAAGATTTTTGAACAGCTACCTGCGGGCATCCAGATAACCGAATTCGAACATCGCGTTTCCAGTCGCCTTGAACATTTTGATATTATTCTTGTCCTTTAACAGTCAAAGTGTTATTTTCAAATAACAAACTTTTAGGAGGACAAGATACGATTTTATAACAAGCAACACAAATATTACTGCGGAATCGATCTGCATACTAAAACAATGTATGTCTGCATTCTGGATCAATCCGGTCAAATAGTGTTACACCAGAATATGCCAGTCAATTCCGAAAGTCTTTTAAAACTCATCATGCCATCCATGCCAGACATCGTCATATCGGTTAAGTGTATTTTCACCTGGTACTGGATCGCTGATTTCTGAAGCGAACTGAAC
>NBLI01000010.1 GCA_002084535.1 Candidatus Zhuqueibacterota bacterium 4572_119 | reverse complement strand
AAAAATTATACCATTAGACAAAGAAACAACCATACGCAAAAGAGGCAAAACGCAGGAAAGGTGGGGTTGTATTGGAATTAAATTTTTGTTCTATAACCTGGACTGCTGCTATTATTAGAAACAGACCATGTCTTCGGCATCGATGTGACACTATTCCGATGTTAAGGAATCCGGGCTAATTGTTTTTGATCTAATAGCCCGCGTATTAAATACAATAAATTGTATATGAGATTTCGATTGCTATCTGCTTATTTTAATATCGCTCTCAATAGTATTAAAAATCCCTTGCCATCATTTTCAGCGAGCTTGAGATTTTTCGCCGCTTTTTTATAACCTGGATTAATCTTCAACGCGCTCCGGAATTCTTCCAAAGCGTTTAAAAATAAATTCCTGCATTGAATCAGGTTGGCTATTCCAAGGCTATTTCTTAAATCAGGAAATTCCGGATATTTTTCAATCATTGCTGTCAGTTGATCAGTATAATTCTGGATGTAGCTATCGTCTTTTCCTTTTCCTCCAAACATAAAATTCAAATAAAATTCGTTTTCGATTTCCAAGTCAAAGGTCAAGTCCGGATCAGCCTGGCATAACTCAAGCGCTTCATGTGCTTTTTGATAATCATTTTCCTCGATTCGTTCCAACGCCTTTGTTATATATTCAGGTTTATAAATACTATCTTTCTCCAGAATTTTTCCCAGCAATTCTTTAGTATTATTCATTCTTTCTATTTTAGGGGGTAACGATTTATCAAAATTGTCATCAACAATGGACTTTAAATAAACGATACACAAATTTAACTGTGCGTCGGTATATTCCGGATTTATTTCCAGCGCTTTTAACAATCCTTGCACCGCGTCTTTCATGTCGTTCAACAAATAATGAGTAAATCCAAGGTTGTTATGAAAATCCGGGTATAACGAATTGTTTTTTATCCCTTGTTCAAATATTTCTTTTGCCTGCTGAAGCATTTTCTTTTTTAAATATGCTTTTCCCAGGTTACTGTATGCTTCCATAAATCCAGGATCGATATCCAGCGCGCTTTGAAATTCCCTTATTGCTTCATCGTATAAGTTTTTCTTAAGAAAAACCAAGCCCAACTTATTATTTGATATTGAATGTTGAATTGTCCTGACTTTATCTGAAATGTAAAACAACATTTCAATTTCATTACTCGTTTCGCGGTGCAACCGGTTAAGTAAAACTTTCATTTCCGGCGCTGGTGTTTCTGAAACGACCTCGACAGACTTGCCCGTAAGAAGCCTGCCATCCTCAAAAACATTTGCGGTGATTTTTTTATCCGCTTCCAAATATTGCGTTTGAACATGAAAAGTTTTTCCACCCGCCTGGATTTCACTATTGAGTCCAATATTTTCCATCATCACACCTATGATTCCTCTTTGGCTTTTTTAAATTTTTCCATTAATCTTATATTTACTATCTCTGGTACAAATCGGCTTACATCTCCTTTAAAGCTCGCAACCTCCCGCACAATCGTTGAATTTAAATAAGTATATTTTTCGTTGGGCATTAAAAAAACTGTGACCAATTTTTCAGAAAGCTTTCGGTTAAATAGTGCCATTTGAAATTCAAATTCAAAATCAGAGATCGCTCTCAAACCGCGTATTATTGCTGTTGCCTTTTTTCTAATCGCATATTCCACCAGCAGCTCATCAAAACCCTCAACTTCAACATTAGTAAATTTTTGAATTGAGCCCCTTATCATTTCCTCCCTGTTTCGAATATCAAATAATGGAGCTTTCGAGGGGTTTGTTGTTACAGCTACAATCACTTTGTCAAATAGCAAAGTTGCTCTTTCGATAATATCGAGATGACCGTTTGTTATCGGATCAAAGGTTCCGGGATACAATCCAATTCTCAAATCAAGCCTCGCGTTGGAAAAAGATTGTTATGGCAGTATCGCCCAGTATTTTGGTTGTTTTGATTTTCAGACTACTTAGTTCTAAATCCAGCTTTACTTTCGAATCGTGTTCAAAAACAAACAATCCACCGGCTACCAGGATACTGCCGCTATCAATTTTCTGAATAAGCTTTTGATAAAACGCGTCAGCGCCAGAGTAGGGTGGATCTGCAAAAATCAAGCCATATTTGTGTTCTTCTCGTTCAGCATAATTCAAAAACCGCGTTATATCTGAACGGACAACCTGACATTTATTTTTAAAGCGTGTTATTTCCAGGTTTCTGTCGATTAGCTTTATCGCCTCTTTTGACCAATCAACTAAAACCGCGGAATCAGCCCCCCGGCTAAGTGCCTCGATTGACAAGTTCGCTGTCCCGGCAAATAAATCCAGTACCCGAGCACCAACCACTGAATCCGAAATATAATTAAAAATATCTTCTTTTACCCTGTCTGAAGTGGGACGGATTAATTTGCTTTTAGGACTATAGAGAACTTTTCCCTTGCACTGTCCGGCAATTACCCTCATGAATGATAGGCCATTTTTGGTGTCTAAACAGCTCGATAAAGCCTGAGGTTCAGGACAAGCGTAAGATATGGACTTGTCAGGTTTGGCTCATTCGCGATTAATGAAATTTTCACAAAGCTTACATTGATATTTTGTGTCAATATATGATTCATTAGGTCGATAATACTGGCTTTTAATCCATATACACGAAATGTAATCGGGAGCACCGTTAACTCTCCTATAATCCGTTCTCTTCCCGTGTCAAACTGTTTTATTCTTAAGCCTTTTTCGTCACAAAGCGCTGAAATGCGTTGCTCCAAATTTTTTTATATATTTTGTGTCCTGGGATATTAATGTGATATCAGATGAGTTAACTCTTTGTTTTAATATATTCTCAATACCAGAAATATCGCTTGCGTTTTCTGTCAACAGCTCAAATAAAATGCTGCCATCGTTATAGGTAATCATGGTAAGATTCGTGCTTGCGGGTATTGAATTCATAATCTGTACCACGGAATTCACACCATGGTGTGATTTTATTATTTCCTCCCTGAGCGCTGGGGAAACGCCAATATTTTGCATCTCATCTGTATCAACTTGAGATTCCGTGTCCACGATCTGAGCGCTTGTCACCTGAGAATCAGCGACCTCCTCTGTTATAGCTTCTTCCTGAAAATTGGGCGAATCTGATTGAGTCAGCTGTTCATCTCCCATGGGTCGTGTTTTCCCAGGTCCGAATAAAATATAGGCTGTTGTTGCAAGCAAAGCAATGACAACAATAAACAGAACAACTACCCCAACTTTTGAACCACCGCGCTTCATAACTCTTTCATATTCAGAGCTGTCAATACCATCACCCCGCATATAAGTATTCTGGGTAAGATCGCTGGCATCCGAAGCATACGTATCCTGAAAATCTTTCTCTTTGTCCTCACCAAATTGAGCCTGGTCATCCCCAATAAGATTAATATCAACCATGACTCCTCCTTCATTGTTATAATTTGCTTATTATTGTTTTCCCATTTATTTGTATCTTGTTTTACAGATTTCTGGTGAAAAGACGACTCGAAGTATAAAATATTAGCGCAGTGCCGATCCGATACAAACTGTGAACGTCTCAGGGTGAGCCCAAATTTTTTCATCTACGCTGACCTTTGGCGCGAATATCAACCTGCGAAAAGGGTTTATTTTATCTATTCGGACGTTGAAATTATTTTGAAAATTTTCCAGCATACTGTCCGTGATCCGCAGCCCATAAAAGAAAATCCTGTTCAAGCTTTCAATTCCTTCGCCTAAATTGAAGTCAAGAACAATTCTTATTAGCTCGCTTGAAACCAGCCGGATTAGATCATTGTCATCTGCTGATCCAAACGTTTCCGCTTTAATGGTAGTCTGAGATGCTGATATTTCAAAATTACAATAAAATTCTTTATCCTTTATAATATTGAATTTTATTTCCTTATCCCCAATTTCCACTAATGCAATTTTTTCCTGGGACTTTAAATCATAATTTACTTCAACCGCTCTTGCTGCCGCAAAAACATCCATATCAATGATACTGACCGACAAATCACCTGCATTGAACATTTTTCTCAGTTGCTGAATTACTTTTTCTCGGACAGACACCACCACCATCTCCCTCGTCGCCCGCATTTCAGATGTCTCCAGTTTTTGGAAGTCAACAATATATTCATCATCCGGAGAGTAGGAAAATTGTTTGACTTCCCAGTCAACCTGGTCGATCAACTCCGATTCTGACAGGTTCCCGTCGATGGGAAATTTTTTAACCAGGGCGAAAGGGCTTTCCAATATAAAAACAGCATTTTTAACGTTGATATTAAAAACATTAAAAATATCTTTTATCTGCTTTCCGATTTCAATAATTTGGTGGTCATTATAAAGCGATTCATTATTCAGATGGGTATTTAAATCCGTTTGAATAATTTTATTAACTTTAAATTGCTGAGCTTGGGAGGTCTCAATTTCAACCAGCTTCAAATTGTTCTGTTTTAGATGAATTCCAAATCGAATTTCCCCTCTGCTCTCTTTCATCTATTTCTCCGCGTATGCAATTTTTAAATTAATAAACATATCTGATTGCAAGAATTTAAAACAAATATGGTATTTTATGAAAGCCCCGGCGCCTTAAAAATCTTTTTTAAAACTGGCAACTTTTATGCCTGTAAATATCCGGTTCACAAAAATCAATAAAAAGAGAGCTACCTCGTCCAGCTTTTTTCCCCATCCTCGCTAATTTTCCCATGATTCTCGAGCCTCAAATGTCCAAGATGATATTTAATAAAATCGGACTTGCCGGCTTCAATGTCCGTTGAATCTAACGGGCATTCAATGCGGAGCCACTTGATAACCGAAGTGTCTGTAACCGTTATTTTGTATTCCCGTCCCACAGTCGGACAGGTCAAAAAGCTTTCCAGCGTGTAAGAAACAGCGCTATCGATTTTTTCAGCCCATTCGGGATTTGTTGCATACAAAGTATCCAGCAGCGAACCCGAGGAAACCTCAGGGGTCATACGATCGAAAACCAATTTTAAAGAGTCATCATCTCTAATTGGATCGTAAATTTCAAATGCTGTAAAATCATTTCTGATCTGTTTTAGAATATACGTATTTGAGCTATCGCTCATTCTTTTCGATTTTACAGAATCTGCCAGTGCTGTATTCTCAAGCCTATCCAGGATAATTTTTGCCAAATTGGAATCATAATTAATTGTCTCAATGATTGCGTATAATAATGTATCAGCCATAATATCATTGATCAATTTATCGGCTTCGCCGGACTGTGCTGTTAAAAAATCAATCATCTCTTCTGCCAATGAAGTATCTGCATAAAAATAGTCTTTAATAGCCTGTTTTGTGCTGTCTTCTTTGATAAAAGAGATCAATCCGGGCAAGCTGTCAGTGTAGGTAAGATGATATTTCTGATACACCAACTCTGCTTTTAAAATTTTATCCATATTTTTCCTGCACAAAGCCGTGTTCTCTTCTTCTGTTTGCCAGATTTTTTTGGGATACAATAATGTTGCAATCAGGGCAATAACAAGTATCACAATTAGAATTTCAAGAATTATTGAGCCCTTCGCCTTTACTTGTGCCATGTTCCCTCCTTAAAAGTACTTAAAGTGGATTAGATATTAATTTTCTTTTTTAACTATTATAAAAGGTTTAATTTTCTCGAGTTTTTTCTTCCCAATACCTCGAACCTTTGTCAGTTCGCTTATATTTTTAAACTCGCCGTTTTCTTTCCTATATTCAAAAATTCTTTTTGCGAGAACCGGACCAACCTGAGGTAATTTAACCAACTCATTAACTGTCGCATTGTTAATATTAATTTGTTGTTGCGTTAAAGCCTGATTGCTGCCCATTAACGAATCAATCTCATTGGCTTTATTAACTATTTTTTCTTCTAATAATCGATATTTTGTTATTGGTGGCTGCTCTTTGGAATGAACATTTACTTTTAATATCTTTAATCCCGCGCCAAACAAAATACCAAACAAAAGAAATAAGATTAACAATCTCTCTTGTTTTGTGAATAAATCTATCATTCAAAAAGCGCTTCTTTTACTTTATTAAAAAAACTTTTATCTTCCTTCGGCGGTTGAAAATTTTTATGGTCAGCCAAATCTTTAAATATGCTTTTTTCATCATCATTTAATTTGGTCGGCGTCCAAACAACAACTCGAACCAGTTGATCTCCTTTCCCGTGATCATTCAAATGCCGAATGCCTTTTCCGCGCAATCTCAATATTTTCCCTGACTGTGTACCGGGAGAGATGGTCAATTTCGCTTTTCCTTTTAATGTCGGAACCTCGACCGTATCTCCAATGGCAACCTGGCTAAAGCTTAAGTAAAGTTCGTACAAAATATCATCGCCATGTCTCTCAAAGTGATCATGTTCTTTTTCTTCAATCAAAATGATGGCATTACCCGCCGGACCACCTCTTGGGCCTACATGACCTTCTTCTCTGAGAGTAATATAATTCCCGGACGAAACCCCGGCAGGAATATTTATCGAAATCGTTTTTTCTCCTTTGACACGACCCTGTCCACTGCAGTCCACACAGCGATTTTTGATAATTTTTCCTTCGCCACCACAATTTGAACAAGTAGTAACATTTATAAATTGACCAAAAATCGTGCGAGAGGCTTGTCTAATTTCACCTGATCCCTGACAGGTGGGACAGGTTGCCGGAGAGCTTCCTTTTTTAAGCCCGCTCCCTCCACACGTTTCACAATGAACAAATTTTTTTATCTTTATCTTTTTACTAATTCCTTCAGCGATCTCTTCAAGCGGCAGTTCCAATCTTATCTGCAAATCCTGACCGCGCGTTTTTGCGCGCTGCGACCTCGTCCTGCCTGAACCACCAAAAAGATCACCAAAATCACCAAATCCAAAACCCTCGGACATGAAGGTTCTCAGTGCATCGCTCAAATCAAAATCAAAACCACCAAACCCTTCAAATCCACCTTTCATCCCTGATTTTCCAAATCGGTCATAATTTCTGCGCTTATCAGGGTCTTTCAAAACCTCATACGCTTCTGAAACTTCCTTAAATCTTTCTTCAGCGATTTTGTCTCCCGGATTCTTATCCGGATGATACTTCATGGCAAGCTTTCGATAGGCTTTCTTTATTTCATGTGCGTCCGCGTCCCGCGCTATTTCCAAAACTTCATAATAGTCTCTCTCCATACCCAAAAAACTTTTTTCCTTCCTGTAAACATATACGTGCTGACATTTTTTTTATCTTTATTTGTTCACAACAACTTTTGAATGACGAATCACCCTGTCCTTCAATCGATAGCCTTTCAGGGCTTCTTCCACAACAATGTTAGAGTCCTTTTCATTTTTCTCGACCTGCATGAGAGCTTCGTGCAGCTCCGGATCAAACGGCTGGTCAACCGCCTCAATCGCTTCCAAACCCCTGTTTTTCATTAGGGCGATTAGTTTATTATATATTAATTCAATCCCGGTTTTCAGCGACTGAAAATCTTCTTTGGATGAATCAAAATTTAGGGATCTTTCAAAATCATCAATAATTGGTAATAACTCTACGAACAATTCTTGTTGCACGCTATCAATTAGCGACAAGCTCTCTTTGTTTTTGCGCTTTTTAAAGTTATCAACTTCTGCTGCCAATCTTAAATATTTATCGTTGCTTTCGGATAGTTCTGACTTTAATGTTTCAATTGTCTTGTTTAATTTTTTTATTTTCGCGCTTTCGCTGGTCGTTGTTTTTTTTGTTTTTGCTTTTCTTTTTGGTTTTTCTGTTTTATTGCTAGTAGCCTTTTCTGCCATCCTGTCTTTCCTGAAGTTTATATATTTAAATTAGCTGAATAAACGATTGATTCCCTTTGCAATATAATCCACGATACTGGTGATTTTCCCATATTTCATTCTTGTGGGACCAATTACCGCCAAAGTACCAGTAATATCTCCCATTTTATATGTCGTGGAAATTAAGCTGCAATTACGGATTAGCTCTTCCTGGTGTTCCTTTCCAATCGTAATGGAAATTTCTTTATTCATTTTGGTAGAGCTTTTTAAAATATGAAGCAACACTTCCTGGTGATCAATCAAAGTAAAAATTTTTGCTAACCGGTCTTTGTCTGTAAACTCCGGTTGAACCACGATGTTTGATGTGCCGTTAAAATGTATATTATCATTATCAGCTGAGAAAATTTCATTTGCGGCGTCGGTTAAGGAATTTATCAGTTTTTTATCACCAACGCTGACATCTGTCATTCTTTTCTTAATTGAATCCCTAATTTCTCTAAGGGTTAGTCCTGCCAACTTTTCATTTATAATTCTCTCGGTCTGCTCAATTTTGTGATCTTGTATTCTTGACTTAACTTCCATAATTATTGTTTTTACAATCCCTGATGATATGGAAATTACCAGCAACAACTTGTTTTCACTCAACCGCACTAATTCCAGTTTTCTAAAAATACCCTGATAAAATTTTGGAGATAAGACAACTCCTAATTGGTTTGAAATTTCTGACAGAACGTCGCAGGCTTTGTGCAAAATTGTTTCTACGTTTTCATTGTAAACATGTCTTAAATCGGTGTCAATTTTATTTTTTTCAGATGCCGTTAATTCTTCAAATTTCATTAAATCGTTCACATAATAACGATAACCAATATCTGTGGGAATGCGTCCCGCGGAAATATGCGGCTGCTCTACCAAACCCTTTTTTTCCAAATTCATTAGTACGTTGCGAATTGTCGCCGGGCTGACATTTTCAACAACCTCTTTTGCCAGAATGTTCGAAGCAACAGGCATGGCTGAATTCACAAAATTTCTAACCAAGCTATTAAAAACTGAACGTTCTCTTCTTGTCAATTCATAGCTGCTCATCAAAAATCTTCTGCTATTTTGTTCGAAAAATTTTCATCTAACTTTAAATTAAATTATTACTTTAATACAAGTTAAAGATAAGAATTTTTATTTCTTTTGTCAAGTAAAATTTCGCTCTTAAAAAATCAGAATCCAATAAAAACTACTAAATGAATTGCCATTTACCTACTTAATTATATTAAGTTTCAACCAGCTCAATATTTAAGAAACTTTCGTATCGCGAAAATACTGCCAATATAACCAAAGACTATGCCAATAACTATCAACAATATATATAAACGCTGGTCAAAGATAATCACTCCCGGAATTTCCAAATTAACAATTTTGAACACCCCCCAAAAGAACATCGCTGCCAGTATTCCCCCAGTTCCGCCCTGAATAACACCTTCAACTATATATGGTCTTCGAATGAATCCACGTGTAGCGCCGACCAACTTCATGATATCTATTATTTTTCGCCTGGAAAAAATTACCAACTTTATCGTATTTGAAACCAATATGATTGAACTAAACGAAAGGAGCAAGCCAATCACCAGGGCAATTAGTAAAAAAAAGGTCATATATTTTTCCAGCAGAGCCAGTAAATCCTGCCGGTATAAAATTTCGTCGATGCCTTCCATCTGCAAAATCTGATCAAATATTGCTCGCGTTTTATCAGATGACCTGAACTGAGGTGTTAACTTTAACCGAAAAGATGCCGGCAATGGGTTTTCATCCAAAATATCAAACACATCCTGTCCGAATTGTTTGCGAAAAATTTCCGCTGCCTCGTCTTTTGAAATATACTTTACCTCTTCAACCCCCTCTATTTTTCTGATGTTATCATTTAACAATTCAACCTGTTCTTGATTTAGCGAATTATCAATAAATATTTCTATTTCCAGACGGGATTGTATTTGGCTGATAATTAAATGAACATTAAAAATAAAGATTAAAAAAATGGCAATCATGATCAGCGAAATAAAAATTGTGAATATGGAAACTGATGCTGAAAACTTTGCGCGCCTTAAACCCTTCAATCCCTCAATGATTGAATATAGCGATATTCTGGTCAATTATAATGTTCTTCCTTTTTCTATTCGTATAATTTTTCTGTTTCGACCGCGCACCAGCTTATCGTCGTGCGTTGCCATTAATATGCCTGTTCCCTTTGAATTGATTTTTTCTAAAAGCTTGATGATTTCCTCTTCTGACTCTGGATCCAGGTTTCCTGTTAGCTCGTCCGCCAGAAGAATTATCGGATCATTCACCAGAGCTCTGGCGATCGCAGCCCTTTGTTGCTCTCCACCAGAGAGTTCTGTTGGTATTTTATTGCGTTTGTGGCTTAGCCCAACTTCAGCCAACACCCTGAGAACCTTTCTTTTTATCTCATTTCTGTTCACATTGGTAACCTGTAAAGTAAAAGCAACATTTTCAAAGACGGTTCTGTCAGTCAGCAACTTAAAGTCCTGAAAAATAATTCCCAATTTCCTGCGAAGCAAAGGAATCTGTTTCTTTTTAATGGTGAGAGAACTGAAGCCACCCACTTTGACATATCCTGATTGTGGTACAATGTCCATATAAATCAACTTCAAAACACTGCTCTTGCCAGCACCGCTTGGTCCAATCAAATACGCAAATTCTCCTGGCATCATGGTTAAGTTGACTAATTCGAGACCGTCGCCGCCTTTATAAAATGCTCTTACATTGGAAATTGTTATCATGCTAAACTACCTTTTGCAAAACGTAATGTACCCTCAAAGAATTCTCACTTCCCCTCCTAAAAGAAAATCCATCAAATATTCCCAAACAATGGAATTTCGATTCAGCTATAAGCTTCTCAACTTCATTTAATAAATAGATTCGCTGTACATGGCTTTCAATAATCTGCTCATATTCATGATCAAAATTGATTGCAAATTTATTAATATGGACATTTTTTCTTTTATCATAAGAGCTTTCTCGCTTATAATCATAATTTTCACCAGCATTGGACTCTATATATTGGCTGAAGTATTTTATCGAGTTTTTTTCCGTACAAATATCAAAGATAAACAACCCTCCGCTTGAAAGAACACGCCACACACAATCGAACATCAATTTCCATTGATCAAATTCTGTTAAATAATTTATGCTGTCATATAAACATAATGCTGCATCAACCTTTAAGTTCAAGGAAAAAAACCTCATATCACCCTGATAGAAAAATAGGTCGTTGCTGGTTATTCTTTTTTCCCGCGCTTTTTTTACCATATCAAAAGAAAAATCAAACCCAATCAACTGATACTTTTCCCGGTACAACTCTAACAACAAGCTGCCGGTGCCGCAAGCAATGTCAAGAATCGTATTGGTTTCTTTGTTGTACCTCTCAATTATTGCACTAATGTATTGCGCCCACCTTCGATAATCAACGTGTGACATTATATCATCGTATATCAATGCTAATTTTGAATAGGGAGAAGCGTGTAATTTTTGACTACGTGTTGACATTTTCTGAACGCTCTTTTTTATGAGATCACCATGCCGTCGCTTATTCTCTTCATAAAAGGACTTTACTTCTCTCGTTTTTGCTCAAGGAAAATATACCGCGCCTAAAATGCTTTTTCTACTTGCTCCAGTTACCGATGGTAAATTGGCGGGTTTTCCCGCTATAGTTTCATTTGCCAATATCGCGAAACAAATTGCTTCTTTGGCATCCGCCGGAATTCCGAATCGATCTGACGTCTTCAGCGATGCGTTTTTCAATTTCCTTTTCAGCGAATTCATTATCACCTTATTATGAATTCCACCCCCACTGACGATCAGTTGTTTTTTAGTATCTTGCGGTAGATTCGACAGGTCAATTCCTTTCATAATCGTTAATGCTGTTAGTTCGGTCGCTGAAGCCACAATATCTTCATTTCTTAACTTTAATTTGGCACTTAGCCGCAAAACCTTTTTGCAAAAATTTTCTCCAAATTCTTCCCTGCCAGTTGATTTCGGCGCCGGTTTTTTAAAATACGGGTTTTCAAGTAAATCTGATAACAATGATTTTGAGACATCTCCCTTACACGCTAACTCCCCGTTGTTATCAAACGGCTTTTCATATAATATTTCCATTAGCCTGTTAATCACCATATTACCAGGACCTGTATCATAAGCCAGTACATCTTTTTCACGACACCCAGCTGGTAAAATTGTTATATTTGCAATTCCCCCAATATTCAATAAAACACGGTCAAACTCTTCTGACCGAAACAAAATATAATCAACATAAGGAACAAGGGGTGCTCCCTGTCCGCCAAGGGCAATGTCAGCCTGCCTGAAATTTCCGACGGTAATGACTCCTGACCGACTGGCAATTAGTGCCGGATTTCCAATCTGAAATGTGGAACGTGAATTTTTTCCCAAATATTTTTCCGCGTTGGGAAGATGATGTATCGTTTGCCCATGAGTTCCTATCAAATCCAAATCACTTATTTTAATTTTTGATTTTTCACAAATGCTGCAAACCGCGTCCAGGTAATATTCTGCCAAAACCGTATCAATCCTGCAAATATCATCAACACTCCCAGATCCTGCTTGAGATATCTGCGAAAGCTTAGCGCGCAATTGGTCAGTAAAACCTGTTGTCTGAAAATCAATTAGCTCGAAGTGAGTATTTTTTCCTGAATTGAATATCTTAACCAGTGCTGTGTCTATTCCGTCCAGTGACGTACCGGACATCAGTCCAGCAACAATCCTTTCTTCCTTATTATATATTTGGTAAAAAGGATGCATACTATTGAATTTCAATGAAATTTTTTATTGAATTTTTCAGGGTCGTTAGTAACGATTCATTTATTTCATAATTCAAAAATTTTAATGCCATCAAAGCAGCACCATACGATGGCTGAAACATTGGATCAATAATTGATACATTCCAGGATATTTCATATAATTCTTTTGAAATGTGATTCAAAAGCAGGTCTTTTTGCTTAAAGATACTACCTATCAGAGCGACGTTTACTTCTTCTCCAGAGAAACCAAGTTTTTCTGCAACAGCTTTTGCCAGTTTTCCCAGCTCCTGCCCGGATTTTTTAATAATCCCCTCTGAAATCGCGTCACCCTTTTTCGCGCAATCAAAAACCAAAGGTGCCAAGTTTGCAATTTTAATTCTGTCAATTTTATTTTGATAAATCAATGGAACCAACTCATCGATGGCTTGAAGCTTGAAATGCTCTATTATTTTCTTTTTTAGAATAGTCTTTTCTCCTCTGCCGTCAAAATCCTTAAACGCGGATACAACAGCTTCTCTGCCAATATAATAGCCACTACCTTCATCTCCAAGCAAATATCCCCAGCCACCCGATCGAACGACTTCACCTCTTTCATTGCTTCCAAAACAAATCGCGCCTGTCCCGGAAATGATGATAATTCCGGGCTCGGTTCCGAACGCACCTGCCAGGGCAATTATTGCATCGCTGTTAACCGTTATTTTTCCTTGATATTCCGTATCGTCAAAGAGATCAGCAATGCTCTTTTGATCACTAACACGCCCCGCTCCGGCAAGTCCAAGGTATATGTGATCTATTTTGCTCAGCTGTATTTTGCTGTTATTAATTATTTTCTCAAAACCGTCAAGAAGTTCCTGCCTGACATTAGGACCTCCCATGGCCTGAAAATTCGTGCTACCCACCCGCTCTTTGGAAATTAAATTTCCCTCGTTGTCCACTAACACCAATTCTGTCTTTGTTCCACCACCGTCAACCCCGATGACATATTTAGTCATATCTTTGCCTCACTTGAAAAAAGTTTACTTGTTTATTGATTTTATTAATTATTACTTGAATTATCTCATATTTTTGGTTAAATTAATCACGACTACAAAAAAACATTGCTCGCTGATTTAAATAAATATTGGGAAAGAATTTTATATAAACATACGTGATCTGATTATTGCTCAATTCTTTTCAAAGCATTTTAACAAGTCTTACGCTCAACAAAGATGCTAAAAAAGCTTTCAATAAATCAAAAGGAACAAATACCATAATTGTTGAATTGATAATCTTTTTTATATCCAATCCGGTGCTTAAAGAAGCATGGTCTAAATTTGAATAAATATGATATTTAATATTCAGGTACAAATAGCCAAGCCCAAAACTAAAAATTACAATTACACCAACAATATCCGAAACAAAAAGGGAATAAAAAATTTTCCTTTTTGAATATTGACGTATTTTTATATCCGGTAATATTTTTTCTCTAATAAGTCCAACTATTAAAGCACAAAATGGATAGCCCAACAAATAACCAAACGTAGGCTGAAAGATATATCCGGGACCGCCGCCATAAGCGAAAATCGGGATGCCAATCAATCCTAAAATAAGGTAAGTGATTTGGCTGATTGATCCATGTACGCCCGACAAAAGGTTGCCGCACATTAGGACAAAAAACGTCTGCAATGTTATGGGAACTGTTGGCAGGGGAATTTTTAAAAAAGCACCCACTGCTGTTAAAGCGGTAAACAGACTGATTAAAATTATTGTTTTGTTCTTTTGTGGTCCGGACAAAATTCTACCCTAAATTCAATATTCAAATAAACTACAAAATAAAAACATTAAAGTCAAATTTATTTTTTTGAGCCGGCTTTTTTTGAACCTTTGCCTTGTTTTAGAGTAAGAAATTTAGTATTTAAAGCAATGAAGGGCGCCCGTTTAGCACAACTTGGCTTGTTTTAAATAAGCTGCCTAATAAATTGTCAAACTTTCATATTGGATACTTTGGGTTTTTTTTAAAATGTTAAAAATCAAAATAGCCTTTTTCCTATTCTGTACATCCCTTTTTTTTCAATCAATTGGACAAACGTCTGATTCGCTGGAAGTTAAAACGTTAACCCTGCAATTTGAAAATATTGACTTACCGCCCTCTTGTTTTTTTTCCCATAAAAAATTAAAGAAAGCAAAAGTTGCTTTGGCATTAAGTGGTGGCGGCGCCAGGGGATTCGCGCAAATTGGGGTTCTGGAAGTTTTCGAAGAAAACGATATTCCCATCGACTTAATTATTGGAACCAGTATGGGAAGCATTGTAGGTGGATTATACGCCTCGGGATATTCTGCAAAGGAAATATTAGCTATTGCCCGGTCAATTGACTGGGACAAGATCATGATAGATAAATCGCCGCGCACCAATTTGTTCATCGGTCAGAAACAAGAAAGAAACAAAGCCATACTTCAATTACGATTCAGTGGATTTAAACTTGACCTTCCGCAAGCCATAACTCCCGGGCAGACATTAACTTCCATTCTTACCAAACTCACTCTCGGCGCTGATTTTAAAGCCAATTCCGATTTTGATCATTTGGACATTCCGTTCAGGGCTTTAGCCTGCGATTTGGTTTCCGGTAAAAAATATTTACTAAAAGATGGCAATTTAGCAGAAGCAATGAAAGCATCGTCTGCTGTACCGCTACTTTTTGAGCCAGTCGCCATAGATAACCTAATGCTGGTGGACGGAGGCTTGATCAATAATATTCCGGTTGACGAGGCACAGGAGTTTGATGTTGACCTGATCATCGGGCTTGATACCACAGCAGAATTGAACGACAAAAACCAACTCAATGTGCCCTGGAAAATTGCTGACCAGGTAACTTCGATCATGCAGGCAGAAAAAAATGATCAGCAAAGACAAAAAGCAGATATCTTGATCAAACCTGATTTGAGTGAGTTCAGCTCAGACGCATTCGGGCAAATTGACAGCCTTGTTGCGGCAGGAAAAAGAGAAGCCCGAAAACATATCGATAAAATTAAAAATATGCTGAAAATTAAAAACAATTACTCTGTTGGCAATGAGAGGTTTTTTGTTAATGATGTTAAGTTTTCTGGCTTTAATTACGAACTCAGGGACATCGCGGAAGACGTCATTCAGACTTCACTCGACAGTATCGCCTCGTTAGATGACGTTTATTTATCGATGAAAAAAATCTACCAAACCGGATACTTCAGGGATATTCGGGCAAATTGTATTTTTGATGACAGTCTATTATCGGTGCATTATTTTTGCGAAGCAAATCCGATATTTATGAATGTGAGAGTTATCAACAATACCGTTTTTTCTGATTCCTTAATTTTATCACAACTCGAAAGCAAAAGCGGAAAGCCTATTAATTATTTTCAATCCAAAAATGACCTTCATAAAATTTCCAATCTATACAAAGAAAGGGGCTATTCCTTTTTTAATATAGATAATGTTTCTTTGAAAAATGACTCTCTCGAAATTACTGTAAATGAAGGAATTATTTCTTCTGTGGAAATAGAAAATAATCACAGAACAAAGGATTTTGTCATTTTGCGTGAGTTTCCCTTAAAGAAAGGAAACATTTTCAATATCAATGAATTGGAAAAAGGGATAAATAATATTTTCAGCACAAATCTTTTTAAGCGAGTATCTCTAAACGTATCGAAAGAATCCAACCAGGCAAAAATAATAATAAAAGTTAAAGAAAAGGCTTTTACTCTTGCGCGTTTCAGTTTCCGCTATGATTTGGAAAGAAAAAACAAGGCAATGGTAGAATTAATCGACGAGAATTTTTTAGGCGTTGCTAATCCACTCACCTTTCATGCTCAATATGGAATGAAAGATCAGCTTTTTAAATTCCGTTACCGATCAGATAGAATCTTTAAAACATTTTTAACAAATTCATTCGATGTTTATCACCAAAGATACCGTAATTATGTTTATAGTAATGGAAAAAAAACAGGTGAGTATCTCTGCATTAACAACGGAACTTTTTTTTCCATCGGCAGACAAATTGAGCGATTGGGAATATTATCTCTTATCGTATCCGTTAATGACATTCAGCTCAAATCCATTTCTGGCTATGGATATCCAACCGCGAATTACGATTTAAAAACCATTACACTCCAATCAATTGTGGATACCCAGGATCGTTACCCGTTTCCCGCAACAGGCAAATATTACCTGTTTTTTTATAAGTTTTCTTCTGCTTCTTTTCTCAATAGTCAGATGTCATATTTTAAGCTTTTTTCTTCTCTTGAATTTTATCACTCCTTT
>NBLI01000175.1 GCA_002084535.1 Candidatus Zhuqueibacterota bacterium 4572_119 | reverse complement strand
ATCTTCCAGAGAGACATCAAGATTTTGCACGACGACATCGATTGTACATGAAAGATAACCGACCTCATTGATATTCCATATTATATATTCACCAATGGCATATTCTTTCTCTGATAATTTTGTCATATTCAACTGCCCGATCAGGTGTTCTGCCAGCGTCATTTGATAAACATCTGGTCGCTCATAGACTTCGGCGCTTTCATCCTTAGGCGCCTTAATTTCGTAATTATTCTCATCGTTTAAAATCGTGTCCCAATCGACTTCCTCGTCTTCATTAAAACCTTCTTCCTCAGATTCTTCATCTTCCTGATCAGGTTCTTTTTCTTCGAGCTTTAATTCTTCTTCCATCTCCTGCTCCATTTCGATATCTTCCTCGAGAAGTGGGTTCTGCTCCAGCTCCAATTTAATGCGCTGTTCCAGGCTTATTATTGGAAGCTGCAATAAAGTGGACAAAAGAACTTGTTGTGGGGACTGCTTCATATGCAGTCCTAACTTTTGATAAAATCCTACGTTCATCATGGTGACATTATCCTAATACTTAATTATTAATTTTCCATCCGCGTTAGTCGTTAAAACCGGGTATAGCGGTATGAAACTGCAATCTTTTTTACATCAACGGTCAAGCTTAAACTTCTCCCCTAAATACAATCTCCTTGTCTCAGGATCGTTTGCTAAAAATTCCGCGGTTCCTGATTTTAGAACAGTTCCGTCATACAAAAGATAAGCCCTATTAGTAATTGACAAAGTTTCATGAACATTGTGATCAGTAATTAAAACACCAATCTTTTTTCTGACCAAATCTTTGACGATTGTTTGAATGTCTTCTACAGCGATTGGGTCTATTCCGGCAAACGGTTCATCCAATAAAATAAATTTTGGTTTCGTTACAAGCGCCCTGGTAATTTCTACGCGTCTGCGTTCTCCGCCCGATAAATTATAACCCCTGCTTTTTGCCACATGCGTGATATTCAATTCATTTAACAGCTCATCCAAACGATTCTTTCGTTCCTGTTTGGATAAATTCATATTTTCCAAAATTGCCATGATATTCTCTTCAACGGTCAGTTTCCTGAAAATTGAAGCTTCCTGCGGTAAATATCCAATACCCAGTCTGGCGCGTTTATACATGGGTAAATCAGTAATTTCCTGGCTGTCTAAATAAATCTTCCCTTTATTTGGTCGAATTAATCCGGTGATCATATAAAAACTGGTCGTTTTACCAGCTCCATTTGGACCCAACAATCCAACAATCTCTCCTTCCTGTACCTCAAGGCTGACTTTATTTACAACAGTTCGCTTACTATAAATTTTGACCAATTTCTTCGCTCTGAGCATCAAAGGCATGCTTAATTCTTCCTTTTTTCATCCGGTTCAAATCCTGTTGGATAAAATATTCCTTCCGACAGTTGTGGGCTGCTTTCAATTCTGATATTTACAATTTTTCTATTATTTATTTGAACGATAATTTTATCACCGATAATTCGATTCATCCCTTTATCTTCATCTTCTTCGACCACGTAATAATAACTAGTGGCTTTCATTTCAACCACAACTTCGCTTAATTCATTATCCTGAAAAAACATGGTAATTTGTTCGCCGGTCAATTTATTTTCTCGTGTATCAATTCCGGTAGTATCTACTCGCGATATTACCATTGCTTTTTCTTTTATAATTGTTTTTGCCAATTTATTATTTTCTGTAATAAAAAGATGAATAACTCCACCGCTTAAACGATCATGTTTTTGCCAAACATATGGATCATTTTTCAATATTATTTCATTCTCATTACGGTAAAATTCAGCGATACCACATTTGGCGTTTGCTTCTTTCTGTTCGATGTTCACACTATCAGTTACAACAATTTTATCTCCGCCTTTGAATAACTCCATTTTTAAACCGGTAATTTTCAGTTCTTCCTGACCAGTGCTATCCAATTTTATAAATACGGGATTATCAGTTAAAATGCCATACTCTTGTTCATTATCCATTTCAGCATGATCAGAAAATATTTTCAGATCATTTTCAAGATCGGTCATGATTACATCATTGTATTTGTTCAGCGTTGATCTGACGGACTGAATCCTTCAGGATGACATTGCCTTTCGCTTTATAAATCTTGTCATCGAGATAGTAATAAACAAAGTCTGCAAATAATTCCTTTCCTTCGTCGTAGATGCGGACATCGGTCTCTATGATTAATTCACCTTTATCTTTCCACCAACGGACATGCTCGCAAAACATCTCCGTTTTTTCCTGCCTCAAATGAACATTGTTTATCAATTCAATTAATGGTCCATCGGGAGTGCTTATCTGCCGCATATCCGTGCTATCGGTAGCAACAATCTCCAGCCGGTCATCGGATTGAGAGAAAAGCGATACCGTTAATATCAATAAAATAATAAATATATAGCGCAATTTCAAGGTCATTTTTGCTTTTCCAAATTTGGAACGATCGCTTTTTTGGGTTCTATTTTTACCATGGATGAATCAGTTGCTGAAGTATCAATTACCGCTTCTTTTTTAACCGCTGCTGAATCTGTATTTACGCTATCATTTTTTGTATCTTTCTTTTTGATCCCCAAATCCAATTGCAGTCCTTTACGAGTTTTACCGAATATTTTATTAATCTTCCAGTTCTCCAGATACTGATCCGATTCAAAGCCGTAACCATAAAATGTATCCTGCTCCACAGTAGTGATTTTAACAAATTCATCAGAGATAACTTTTTCAACATTGTTATCCCACCAGAGGTGTTGAGTTTCCAAACTTATCCCACTGTCTGATACGACAACAACATTCCCAAACGCCTCAATGTCATTGCTGGTTTCATTGAGTTTCCCATTATCTGAAATCAACTTTGATGTGTGATTTCCTTCTTCATCAAAAAAATCGATTTCAATTCCGCTATCAAACTCAACGATTTTACTTTTTTTGAAACGCTGCATATGCCCGTAAACGATTATCGCGTTCGTTATACCATTCTGTGTTGTCGTAACTTTTGAATCCCATCCTTCCTGGTCAGGGTAAGTCAAATCACTCGATTTTACTGTTTCTTTATTTTCCTCTTTTTGACAAGAAAAAAGCAGCAAAATCAGTATCAACAATGTAAAAGTTTTGAATAAATATTTTATCAATTTATGATGTTCTTTTCTTTTAAGAGTTTACTCTAAAAAGCCCTAAAGGGCTTTCAGATTGATTGGATTCTATCTTTTCTCCGCCATGAATGGCGGAGTTAGTCAATTATAATTACTTAATTTATATGTTATGACTAACCCCATCCTTTAGGATGGGGGCTACATAATTCCGAAAAAAATCGAATTTAGTCCCTTTTTAGAGTAGCCTCTTTTGAGCTTTCAAAAATTATTTTTTTATTATCGAATTTAAATTATTAACTTTAATCCGTAGGGATTTTATAATCGTTGAATCATTTTAAAAGACTGATTCCTTAACTCCAGGTTCTCTTTTTACCAAGCTTCATACATGTTGAGCGTATAGTACCGGTTGTTTTTTTACATAAAAAAAATCACCGCCGCCTCAAATCCCCTGGTTTAGTTTTCCATCGTTCATGCATCCACACCCATTGTGTCGGGTATTTACGAATAAAATCGGACAGAGCGTCATTGCATATTTTGGTATTATCTATTCTATCCTGCTTAATATTATCAGTGAAACGCAAATTAAGCTGCTCTTTAACCTCTATTATATGCTCACCTTTTTTGTTCATATGAATCGCCATCGGAACGATGACTGCTTTAGTTTTCATCGCCAGCACAATCGGACCCACGGGCGTATAAGCTTCGTGTCCCAAGAAATCTACAAAAACCCCATCTACACGTTTTGTGTCCTGATCCGTTAGGATACCCATTATTTCATTGCGCCGAAGAACCCTGATGATTTCCCTGGTCGCGTCTCCCCTGGCAATATAGTTGATTCCTGAGCTTCTCCGGTTTTTTACAACCAATTCATCCAACCTGGGATCATAAATCGGCGCTCCAACTACATTGACCGGAAAACCGATGATCGACATATATGCTGCCATTAGCTCCCAGTTTCCAATATGCCCCGTTAAAACGATTACACCTGTGCCGTTTTCCAATCCCTTCTTTAAATGCTCAAGGCCTTTCACTTTTACATAATTATCAATATTTTCCCTGTTAAAACGGGGAATTGTAAATGCGTCCGCCATATTTCTTCCCAGGTTGGCAAAGACATCTTTGCCCATCCGGTAAATTTCTTTTTCAGTTTTTTCCGTACCATATACTTTGTGTAAATTCCTGAGCGTCTTTTTTCTTTCGGATTTCACCAGGTAAAATCCCAGCGTGGACATGCTTTTCAAAAATTTCATGGCAGTAACCCGCTGAACTGATAACATCCAGTAAATTCCGCCCTTTACAGCAATATAAATGAACCAGTTCTTTATTCGTTTTTTTAACTTTTTTAACACTTTTGTCACAGTATGCCCGCCTCCAGAATATCATGCAGATGAATTATTCCCTTTGGATTATTTTCTCCGTTCACAATAATCACCTGCATTATGCTGTAATCTGTCATCACCTTTAGCGCGTCGGACGCATTAATTCCGACCTCAACAGTTTTGGGACCCTTGGTCATAATATCTTTTGCCCGGATGTTCCAAATATCTTTGGTTTTTTCCATTAAACGGCGCAAATCACCATCGGTTATAATACCAACCAATTTCTTTCTATCATCAACAATGCATGTCGAACCAAATCTTTTTGAAGTAATTTCAAAAATCACTTTTTCCAACACATCGTTTTCCGAAACAATCGGGATTTTATCTCCCGTGAACATTATCTCATCGATTTTCATTGTTAAATTTTTACCAATATTTCCGCCAGGATGAAGCAATGCAAAATCTTCAGGTTTAAAACTCCGTTTTTCCAGCAAAGCGACTGCCAAAGCGTCCCCCATGACTAAAGCTGCTGTTGTGCTGGAAGTCGGTGCCAGGCTATCGGCACATGCTTCTTCTTTTACACTGGCATCTAAAGCAATGTCACTCCGTTCTGCTAATCTTGACCTGATATTTCCAGTAATAGAAATAATAGGAACACCAAGTTTCTCAAGAATTGGAACGATCTGAAAAAGCTCATTGGTATCACCGCTTTTAGAAATACAAATAACCACATCATCCTTGTGGACGATACCAATGTCACCGTGTACACCTTCAGCAGGATGTAAAAATATTGCCGCGGTTCCGGTGCTTGTAAAAGTACCGGCAATTTTTCTGCCGATAATACCGGATTTTCCCATCCCGGAAATAATCACTCTTCCTGTGCAATTGGCAATTAGTTCAACAGCTTTGGCAAATTGTTCGTTTATGTGGGATTCCAATGACAGAATTGTTTCAGCCTCTTTCCGAACAACTTCCCTGCCTTTTTCTATAGAGATTTCATAATCATTCATATTGTTTTTTCTTTTTATAAATATAAATCGTGATGTGTATTTTTAGCGACTTCTTGGTTCGCAGTATTTAAAAATTCGACACTCATTTCTTCGGCACAGGTATTACACCTTCAATAAAAACCTGGACAGAGTCCTCACCAAAATTGGATAAATTACCCAGTTCGTACGCCCGCGCTGTTATCAAATATGAACCGGATAATTTGCTTATGTCCCAGTTGGCATAATTGTACGGCTGAACAAAATCGCTATGCAGCAAAGAATCTTTATCCAGAAAAAAATCAACTCGCTCCAAAGACCAGCTAAAAACAACATCCGCTTCAATCGCTTTGAAACCAATTCCAGGTATAATTTGTCCATCGACAGGTTGAGTAATCGTCACTATCGGACTTTCGTCTCCCCTGACATTCACATAAACCTCACCAGTAGCTTTACCGCCATTCTCATCCATTGCTTTCACCTCTATGCGAAAGCGCCCTGCCACAGCAGGAGCCACCCATTGGACCTCCTCCCCGCTGTTGGTGATAAACTCACCGACTGAAGAACCGCTTTCCCAACGAAATGACAGCATATCACCATCAGGGTCTTCCGCGGTAACCCGCAAAATTGTCGTATCCTGAATGCTCACCTGGCTTGGTGTCGCGGTAACAGAATTTATAATGGGGTTTTTATTTGACAATTTCTCTACCACGCCACAAAACAAGAGATTGAAAAACATTATAATTGAAAATAATAAAAGTAATTTTTTCATGGTTCTCTCTCTCATCAAAATACTGCCGTTTGAAATACTTCACGGGAGGTTTCATCCTGATCATAAACAAAAACAATCGCGTAAACAGCATCCATATTATTTATTTCAGCTAAAGTCTCTGAAAAATGAAAATGACTTCACATCTCCCTGGTTCATAGAATCAATGGCTTGTTCATGGAAAATTTTCCTCACCACGTACCGGTGTCCCAATGTCCCAATATCTTCAAAGACGACCACTTGAAGCTCCAGATCATTTATTCCATAGCCACCAAGTCTGGCAATTTTAACATCGAGTGAAAAGGATTCTCCTGTTACATTTTTCTCCGCCTCAAATCTGAACAAAGATTCTTTATTTCTCAAATCCTCCAGCGCAGACAAATAGCGGTGTTCAATATTTTCCGGGGACGCTCCCTGAACTCTATTGATCAATCCGTTAAAAAACGCGTCAGGAATACCGCGTTCCGTCGGAAGCGGTACATACTCATGGTATCGGCTTTTGCATTCCTCAAGACTATACTGATCGTTCCAGCCCGCGTTTTCCACATGGTACTCCAGAACGCAAATTTCATCGCTGTAATCATTTCTGCTTTTTATGTTTTCGATTGCCTCAAGCGCGTGCTGGCAATAATCAAATCCGCTGCTATCATTCACAAACAATTCCACCAAAATCAGTTGATCGATTTTGCTGTTTGGGTTTTTTGGATCAAGTGCATTATCCCTGTCAATATCACCGCACATAATAAAGAGAGGCAACAAAAAAAGAATCATCAATATTTTTTT
>NBLI01000174.1 GCA_002084535.1 Candidatus Zhuqueibacterota bacterium 4572_119 | reverse complement strand
TGTGGATCTTTGGTTAATGGATCCTGATGGCAGCAACCAGCGGCAACTCACTTTTACACCTGACTGGCAGGAAGGTGGATCATTTTTTATGCCTGATAATGAAAGCATTATTTTTAGAGCATGGAAAAAAGAAGTTGAAGGGCAACGGGGAATGCCAATGACAATTTTCACAATCAAAGATGATGGGACAGGTTTGAAACAAATAACTCACGATGAGGGTACAAACTGGGCGCCTTTTCCAGCGCCTGATGGGAAACATTTCGTGTTTGTGAAGGTGCTGCCGCCGCATAATTTTGAAATATTTTTAATGAATCTGGAAACAGGCGAACAAAGACAATTAACATTTAATAAAGCGTTTGATGGTTTTCCTGTGATTTCACCTGATGGACAAACATTAGTTTTTGCTTCAAGCAGAGACGCTGCGCCGGGTGAAAGAAGTCTTACACTTTATTTAATGGATGTTTCATCGTTAAATTTGGCGGCGAAATAATTGTCAATGAACGTTACAAGAGATATTGATTTATTAACTCAAGGAATACACGAAGAGCTCGAAAAATTATTAAAGACTATATAGTATCCTCATTATAATTTTTCCCTGTTCTTCGTGTTTTTTTGAAAAAAATGGAGTTTTGTTTTTGATGAAAACCCGATTGTTACTGACACTTGTGATTTTGTGCTTATTAATTCCCTTTTTGTTTGGGCAGGGAGCTCAATCTCATCATCAAAGAAATACTGATCCGCGTCATTCTGTTTTTGGACCGCCACGTGCGCCTGAATGGGAATTTCAGTTATCTTCTTTAAAGGATGACGGAGAAGCAGTTTCTTCATTCAATTTTTATCGAAAAGACCAGAGAAATAAAACACTTTTTCTGAAATTGATGGATAATGGATTGAACAATCGTAGTGAATTTCGTGTGAGACAATTAAGCGGCGGAGCTCTTCTTTTCCCATACAAGAATGATGATCGTTTTCAAATTGATGTTGGCGGTACTTATGATGTTTTAAAAGATACTTCTTTGACAAATAAGATATTATTTTCAAGAGTAACATTTCGTCCAAAACGTTATTTATGGTTTCGCCTTGGTTATGAATCTTTTAATGGATTTACAGCCGGGCATCCCGCACCACATCAGGAATATAATACAAACTCAGGTTATTTCGTTGGGAAACTCGCATTGCGGAGCATCTCATTTAGCGGATTAATTGGAAATGCAAAAATTGATGATGTAACAAACACGCGCTATGGATTTGGGACAACGATAAAAGGTCCAGTAAATACATTTATATTCGGTGGATATATCCGGAGCACTGAATCACTGGAAAATACGCGTACACTTGCCATTGGACGCTGGGCGCCTTTCCGTCCTGATGGGCTACCAAGCGGATTCTTTATTTGGAAGCATAAAGAGAATTATGATTTTAATCTGGGTGGTATTTTATGGGGCAAAAAGAATTTATTTGTCCGTCCTGCCGCTCTTGGAATGACGCAGGGTATTTTTATCAGCAGTGCAGCGTTACGCGAAAACAGTGATCTACGTCGGGGACAACTTATGACCATTACTGATGATTACCGGAATGCTGATATTTCTCTGTTTTATGTGTACCTGAATAAAGGAATTGAAGTAATGCCTGGTGCAATCAGCCATGTAGGATTCAGGGCAGTACAATTGTTTTATTTTATTAGTGATATAAAATTTAGTCCGGTTTTGGGTGTTTTTTATAATGAGGAAACCGAGCCAGCGTTTGATCCAATGACACATTCTTTTTATGATAAAACCATCAATTTTTGGTCATTTCATTTTGGTCTAACCTTGTTTGATCGGTTCATTATTAATAGTATGTTAACACCCGATAAATCAGAATGGACCTTGGCTTTATCGTTTCTTTATCGATAAAATTTAAATAAAGGAAAAGCAAAGATAAAGATTACTATTTTCTTTTCCTTTACCTTTTAATATGTAAAAAATGTGAATTAATAAAATTTATGAAGGAAAAATGATGACAACAAAAAAAGCAGAGAAATTTCCAACTGCAGAACCAGTTTGTTTGGAAAAATTAGTTGATTATGCTCCTGATTCAATCGTTAGTCGTGAAATCGCAAAAAACAAGTCAGGAACTGTATCTGTTTTCGCTTTTGATGCGGGACAGGGATTAAGCGAGCATACAGCTCCATTTGATGCTATTGTTCAGATTCTTGATGGTGAAGGAGAAATAATAATTGATGGAAAAAAGGTAATAACAAAAACTGGCGAAACAGTTATTATGCCGGCAAATATTCCCCATGCAGTTAATGCAAATACTTCATTTAAAATGCAATTAATAATGTTAAAGGATAAAAAAAAATGAACTTTATAAGACTTCTTCCTGTAATCTTTTCTTCAATAATGATTGCAGCTCATTTTTCAAGAGCTGCTTATGGTGTTTTAGCAATAGTATGTCTATTGCTCCCACTCATTTTGTTTATTAAAAAACGATGGGTGGCACGGGCATACCAGGTGTTGCTTGTTTTAGGTGGTTTAGTCTGGATTCAATCACTTGTGCATTATGCAAAAATACGGAGCGCAATGGGAGAATCCTGGCTTCGTCTCGCTATCATTCTTGGTGTTATTGCTTTATTTACAGCATTGTCAGCTTTAGTATTTGAAAGTAAAAGCTTGAAGGAACGTTATCAGTAATTAGGTCTGTCCATAGCTGAAGTTGTAAAAAAGACAATAAAGCCGTGAAATATCCCTAATGTTTTTTGGGTAAGATAATATTCCAAATTGTTTTTAGGAAGGCAGGCATGATGAAGTAGCGGAGAGCTCATTAAAGGATCATATTGGATTACACATTATAATGCACAGAATTGTTTAAATCTACTTTGTTTTTCATAAAAAATAATCGGTTCTAAATGTTCAGTATTTTCAGCTTTATAATGTAAATCAAATCCCAACAACAGTCGCTAAACATACGCATTTATAAAAAATTAATCCTGTGAGTACAAAATAAAAATTTCAACTCTTCTATTTATCATTCGTCCCGCAGGAAATGCGTTATCCATCAAAGGTTTAGTGTGACCCAATCCGGTATATTTTATCCGCGTTTTTGAAAAGCCCTGGTTGATGAAATATTCATAAACTGATTTGGCACGGCGTACGGACAGCTTCTGATTATAATCGGGTTGACCAATAATATCGGTATGCCCCTGAATTATTAAGGATGAGCCCTGGTTATTCTGTATCTTTTGTGTTATGTTTTCCAGTTCCGCTTGGAGATTTTTTTGATTTAGATCCATTGTTGACCGGTCATACTTGAACAGTATCAATCGCTTTTTTTCAATGTTTTTTTTAGCATAAAAATTCCCGGTTTTACTAATTTTTTGAACTTGTATTTTTTTCCAGTTGCTGACGAAATTTTGCTCCAGACTATCATGGAGAGTAAGTCGGTATAAATATTCCTTTTTGAATTTTAGTAGGAATTCTGACGTCTTCACCAATCAGCGAAGCGTTTGGGCGATTGAGATGACGAACAGAAATACCTGCATAAAGTGAATGAACCGGATTAATAAAAATGCTGCTCCCAATATTGAAACTGCTTTTTGATGTTGTTTGTTGAAAGACTGGGTCATTTAAATCAACGCCTTGAAATTTGTCGCTATTATACGAAAGATAAATCACGCCCAGTTCCAATCCCAACCGAATTTTATTATTGAAGAAGGACTGGCTATAACCAAATCGGTAATCGCCTTGTTGGAAGTTATTGGAAGTAAAATGTTCGCCTATTAAACCAAAAGAACCAAACTTCCCGTCTGGCAAAGAAAACGCCGCGAAACCGTTTCGCAAGCCATCGCCGGCAATTCCCTGATAATACATATTATATCCGACAACGAGTCGTGTAACATCACCGAATCCTAACGCAGCTGGAGATATAAAGGATATTCTTGGATCGAACATATTGCCTGCGTTTGTTTTCATCTCTTGCGCCTGAGCAATATTTAACCCAAGCAGACAGAAAAGAAGTATTCGTATAGAATTTTTCATAATAATTTTATCCTATAAGAGAAGGTTGATGATTTTATCGCGCTAAAACAATTGTCGTAACCAATCACAGGGTAGAATTCAATTGTGAAATGCGCTCACAGAAATGGAACAGGACACAGAAATTAATTCTATTTATTTTTTTTCTGTGATGTGTTCCATTTCTGTGGGCTAATTTGTACCATCAATTTGAACCCTGTGATCGCTTACCTACCATCCCATTTAAACTCATAATTTACAGGCTGATCAAAAGATCGAATATTTTTGCCATTCATGTTGAAAATTTTTAACTCTGGCTGCTGAAAACCCATACCCAAAAAATTGAAATGAACCTGATCATTGTAGCTATCATTATTCGGAGTGAACGGATTGGGTTGAATGATCAACTGCCCTGCTTCGATCTTTAATTGAATTGAAACAACCCGGTTTTCTATTCCATCGCTTCCCGTCACCAGAAAATCATACTGGGCGGGAGAAACTGAATTTGAGATTCCAATTGACAGAACGGCAGCGGTTTTTGGTTCGATTTGGTTTGGAGAAAAATCAGGAACTATCCCCGGAATTATCGGTGAAAGAGAAAGTGAAACAGGTGATGAAAATTCACCTGTTGGGATAATTTTAATAGTGTACAGTGCAGTTTCCCCGGATTTATGTGTTCGGATTACCGGCTCGGCACTTAGACTGAAATCCGGAGCAACATCAACTAGTATCGTATCGGTAAGAGAGTCATTAGTGGGATCTTCGCCATTAAGACAAGCTGTGACACATTGAACCTGAAAATGCCCCACATCAGCGGCATACCAAACAGGAAAAGAGATCGTTTTAGATTGCTTTGAAGCGAAAGTTAAATTCAAGGTTTCAGAATAGGTTGAACCAATGGTAAAAGTAGCTAAAAAACTACTTTCATTAGTTCCCATGTTTCGAATTATCGTTTGGGGTGTAATTTCGATTCCCTGTATGATATGATTGCGTGGAGCGAGAATTTCCAAAACTGCCACATCAATTGTTGTGTCCGGAACAACATTTAGTAAAATATTTGCCTGACGAGTAGAATCACCGTCGCTTCCTGATACTAAAAATTTGTATTGGTTTGGTGTTAGTGTCGAATCCGTTTGAATGGTTAACACTGAAGTTGTATCAGTGACCGGATTCGGTAAAAATCTAAAATTAGTCCCGGAGATTGAGGGAGTTATATCCAGCATTACAGGTGCACTGAAGCTATTATTTCCTCGAATTCGAATCGTAAAATCAGCAGACTCGCCGGGATGAATCGTTTGTTTGTCCGGCTCGGCTGAAAGGGAAAAATCTGGTGGTTCAATTACTAAAATATCTAAGGTTTTGTAGTCATTCGCCGGATATTCATCGCCAGGACAAGATGCACGGCAGATAACGGGAATGGATCCAGCTTTTGAAGCGGACCAGGCAGGAAAGGTGATTGTATCAGACTGATTTGATTCTAATATCAGATTTAGTGATTCAGTGTACTCGGTTCCAATTTCGAATCGAACCGGGAAAGTCTCCTGATTCAGCCCCAGGTTAGTAATAATAGCGCCCGGTACAATCGTCGTGTCTTGGGGTATATTGCCGGTAGGGATTTATATTTTAGAAACAGCAATATCGGTTTGGGAGACAGGTATTATAACACCATTCAATTCTATCGAAACACCAGTAAGAATGGATTCGTCTTCATGCAATACCATTCCACAATCATCGGTGTGCGTAATTATTACTGTGTTCACTTGCCCGCTTTCTGCTAATTCTTTCAGATTGGCGGAACCACTTTCTCCGAGAGTAAGATAACTGCCAGGTACGGCTTTGCCGTCAGGGAGTTATGGTTTGGCTAGTAAGCTGTCCAACCAAACAAAAGAATACAAGCAATAAGAGAAATACTTTTTTGTACATTTTGATCATCCTATTTTATAGAATTATCAATTTATTAGTGTCTTATCGATTTTTGCTAATATTTAATATGGCAACTGAACTGCAGAATAGCCAGTGTTTTTTACTCATAATTTTTATTTCGCCTAACTTGTCATTAATTTTAAAATTATTGTTAATATTACAATCTATTCTCAAAATGTCAAGGAAAAAATCTTTTATTAAAAATTATTCCTAATCAATTTTTAATTCGCTTTTGTTTTACTTGAAATTTATTTTATTTTTAATTATATTGACAAATCAAACCAACAATTAAATAGGAAAAGAAATGACATCAAAACAGAGAGTACAAACAACATTGGACGGAAAAATACCTGACAGGGTACCATTAGCTGAATTTACAGTTGATTTTGATACCGCTGAAAAAATCATCGGACATGAAACCTATTTCAGAGCCAAGGCAAAATCTCAAATCGCTTTTTGGGAAGGCAGGCACGATGAAGTAGCAGAAAGCTGGTTAAAAGATCACATTGAGCTTCACGAAAAACTGGAACTTGATATTGTTACTTTTCCCATGGCAACCTGGGAAATCCCACCTGAAACAGATGATATTGCACCGCGAAAAATAAATGAAAATACCTGGGAAGATAAGTATGGACGAGTTTTTAAATACTCGCCTATTACAGCGGATATAACTTGTGTTAAAGATCCGGTTATGGAAGAGAAAGTTTTTACACGGGAAGAATTTGAAAAAGAACCAGAAGTGCGAAAACCGGATCCACGTTCGTGGCAGATCGTTGATACTGTTATAAAACGATTCAAAGATGAGAAATTTATTTGCAGCCCCGATGGCGGGGAAATTGGAATAGTTATGTTGGGAGGCATGGAAAGAGGCCTCATGGAACTGATTCAAAATCCGGAAGCATTAAAAGCCGCGACACAATATCTTGTTTATGAACAAAATTTAGCTGATCAATATTTCATTCATCCCGATGCTGATGGTGTGTTGTGGGGAATCGACTTTGGTTTTCAATCAGGACCCCTTATCAGTCCAAATATGTTCAAACAATTGTTTTTAGAGCCAAATAGACAACGTGTTAAAAATTTGCACGATAAGTTTGACCTGAAAGTATTAAAACACTGCTGCGGCAATATTACACCGTTGCTTGATTCTTTTATTGAAATTGGATATGACGCTTACCAGTCGATTCAAGCCACTGCTGGTATGGATATTTGTGAATTGAAAAAGAGCCATGGTGACAAAATTACATTATGGGGAGGTATTTTCCTTGAAAATATTATCAGCGGAACACAGGAACAGGTTCGGGAAGATGTGCGTCGGGCAATGAATTGTGCAAAACCTAACGGAAGGTTTATTCTTGGTACAAGTCATTCGGTGGCAGTTGGCAGCAATTATGACAACTACATGGCGATGCTGGATGAGTATTTTAAGTGGTGTTATTATTAGTTGGGTAGTTGTTGTTGTGTGTGTTAGTTACTTGTTGCTTGTTCCTGACTAAAAAGATTAAATTAAATCATTATTCTGAATTTGAAGTTTTTTGCCAGGGTGAGAAATATATGGGAAAAAGAATCGTTTTAAAAGTTACTGACTACGTTGAAAAAAATCTTCAATGGGATGCGTTAAATAATGTTAATAATATTCCAGATGTTGTTTTTTATAGTTTCAATTCTTCTTTAAATCCTTTTACTTGAATTCCAAAAAATAAAAATATTTCTTGTTTTATATTAAATTGTTTCTATTTTATAATGTGTCATATTTTCCCAAAAAATGATAAATCAAAAGGTTAACCATTGGTTATTTAATAACCTATGGTTTTTGTTTTGAACTGCTCAAATAGCTGAACCCATCTGTTTTAATGGAAAGGAATCAAATAATGAAAAGGAAAAATATTATCTTACTGATTTTTTCTATTTTAATTTTATATTCGTACACAAATTCATTTTTACAAACAATTCAATCGTCACCTTCTAAATTAATGGTTGAATTAATGGAATTCCCGGAAAAAACAAATATTTCTGATTTCAACCCGGAATTTGGCTGGGTAATGAATTCAAATATTAAAAATGATGTACAAACAGCGTATCAAATTATAGTTGCAATTAGTGCGGAAAATTTGAAACAAAATATTGGCGATATGTGGGACTCAGGGAAAATAAATTCGAATAAATCGATTAATGTTGAATATAAGGGCAAAAAACTATCCTCAAATTCAACGTATTATTGGAAAGTGAGGACGTGGAATAAAAATAAAAAACCGAGCCAGTATTCAAAGCCACAACTATTTAAAATAGGGGAGAAAGTTCAACAGTACCAGACGGATCAATATCTTTTAGAGATGAATGAGATTATACCGGTAAAAGTTGTTGAGAAGGGGAGAGATTCATATTTTGTTGATTTTGGCAAGGCTGCTTTTGGAACGGTACAATTGACAGTTACAAGTGATTCTAAAAAACATACAATGGAAATTCATCTTGGTGAGGCAATAAAAAAGGAAAATAGTGTAAATCGAAACCCGGAAGGTAACATTCGCTATCGAAAAGTAAAATTAAAACTCGAAAAAGGAACTCATACTTATACGATCACCATTCCAGCGGATGATCGTAATACGAGAGCCCGAGCCATAAAAATGCCTGATTATATTGGGGAGGTAATACCGTTTCGATACTGTGAAGTAGAAAATTGTCCATCGAAAGTAGATAAATTTTCAATTAGACAAATAGCTGTGAATTATCCATTCAATGATAGTGCGACCACATTTACTTCAAACAGCAAAGTATTGAACGATGTATGGGAATTTTGCAAATACAGTATAAAAGCAACCAGTTTTTGTGGTGTATATGTTGATGGTGACCGCGAGCGGATTCCTTATGAAGCGGACGCCTACATCAATCAATTGTGCCATTACAATGTTGACCGTGAATTCACTATGGCGCGCTACAGCCACGAATATTTGATCACTCATCCCACCTGGCCCACAGAATGGATTTTGCATTCTGTGTTGATGGCGTGGGCGGATTATCTTTACACTGGCAATTTGGAATCAATAGAAAACTATTACGACGATTTGAAAGCAAAAACGCTG
>NBLI01000173.1 GCA_002084535.1 Candidatus Zhuqueibacterota bacterium 4572_119 | reverse complement strand
GTGTCACATCACGAAAAACACCACCGCTCAATCCTTCTTCCTGGGGCCAGGGGAGTGGCGGCTGCTGCTCATCACTCACCATCATGGTAACCAAGCGTACTCCGACATCAAAGCCGCCCAGGCTATGAACGTCTGCCGTATGATATAATCCACCGCCACTGTAAAATCCGAATAAATCCAGAAGCGGATCCATAATCTCATCAAGATTCTCCACAGCATACTGCATTTTCAATTCATCTGGAGTATCCTCCGGAGGCATAATGAGATTCTCAATGTTGAAATCCTGCGCCAATCCAATTGAACTGGATACCGATAGAAACAAAACGATAATTAAGACGGTTCCTCTCTTAATTTTCATGATTTTGACCTCCTATTTTAGGGTAGGTTTTGATCATTATTTTTGCCTCTTTTATTTCTTGAGGCGTTATTTGGCTTTTTGTAAAATTTATATTAAATTTTTCTTCAAGTCCGGATTTCAAAGCGTTTTTCAATTTTTCCCAATCAACCGGTTTTCCTGTTATTTGGGAAATTGAGATTGTCTTGTCTTCAAGGTCTTCTTTAAATCTTGCCGCGGAATTTTCATGTTTGAAAAAAATATAATCTGCCAGCTTCAGATGAAAAGATCCGGTTAATATTGAACCATGCTGCAAAATAGAATTTTCGTAGCGCCTTTGCGCGCTGCCTACCATTTTTTTATTATCATAAGCAATCTCGTATTTAGCGGAACTGGAAAAACAGGGAATGCTATTTTTATAATCCGAACTTTTTTCACTCTTGCCAAAACGCTCTACAAATTCAGCACCTACACCATACAGACGTAAACCTTCCAGAAGCCCGCCGCTAATTCGGTTATAAGTAGTTAAAATATCTCTTGAATAAAAATCTGATTCTCTGGGAATAATCACGCTGTAAGTCAACTCTTCCGCGTGAAATACTGCGCGCCCGCCAGTGGGACGCCGAACAACGCCAATACCATCTTTAACGCATTTTTCTAAATCCAACTCTGCCGGATTCTGGTTAAAACCCAGGGAAATTGTATATGGTTTCCAGCGATAAACACGAAACACACAGACTTTTTGTATGGGAACGCTCTTCGTTGCCAGTACTTCATCCACTGCCATGTTCATCAATCCATCAGCATCACCCGTATCTAAAAATCGCCACTGCATTTCGCGCCAAATATCTCCCGCTATTTAATTATTCCTCTTTTTGAAGATTCTACAAACTGCGTGATATTCTTGACTTCTGGAATTTGACTATCAAGTTCTTTCATCGCAGCCAATGCTTGTGAAATATTTTTTCTGGAACGATAAAGCAGCTTATAGGCATTTCTGATTTCTTTCATCGTCTCCTCTGAAAAGCCCTTGCGAGATAAACCGATTCTATTAACACCAGCATACTTGATGGGCTCTCCGGCTGCTAAAATGTACGGTGGAATATCCTTACTCACCCTTAATCCACCACCGATAAATGCATAGCAGCCAATCCTTGCAAATTGGTGAATCGGTGTCATACCTCCGACCGTGGCAAAAGATTCGATTGTTACATGACCCGCCAAATTAACAGCGTTTGCCAAAATCACATTATCACCTATGACACAATCATGCGCGATATGAACATAAGCCATCAACAAACAATTACTGCCGATTGATGTTTTCATACTATGAGTTGTTCCCCTGTTCAGGGTACAAAACTCTCTGATTGTTGTATTATCGCCAATTTCAAGCGTGGTTTTTTCATTGGCGTATTTTAGGTCCTGGGGCTCAGTTCCAACAACCGCGCCTTTGAACACGCGACACTTTTTTCCCAAACGAGATCCGGAATTGATAAAAACATGAGAACCAATCGTGCAGCCATCACCAAGCAACACATCACCCTGAACGATCGAAAAAGGCCCGATTGTGACATCACTGCCAAGTTGGGCATCTTTGTCCACAATAGCCATTGGATGGATATTAGTCAAGAAATTCTCCTTTGTTAATATTTTATCGCTAAAACAAGGATTACTAAATTTACTTGGTATTATCAACAACAGCAGCTGACAACTCAGCCTCAACAACCAACTCATCGCCCGCGAAACCCTTGCCAACCATTTTACAAATGGACCGCCGATACTTCAGCATTTCCAGTTCAAACCGAAGTTGATCCCCGGGCAATACGGGTCTTCTGAATTTCACTTTATCGATTCCCGTAAAAAACACCAGTTTGTTTGAAGGATCCTGTTCCGCGTCCAACAATAAAATGCCGCCAACCTGTGCCATTGCTTCCACAATTAATACACCAGGCATCACCGGTCTGCCAGGGAAATGTCCGACAAAAAATGGTTCATTTACAGTAACATTTTTTATTCCAACCACTCTTTCTTTAGGCACAAGTTCGATAATTTTATCCACCAATAAAAATGGATACCTGTGCGGCAATATTTTTTCTATTGCGTTAATATCGAGTACCACACCCTTGCCGGCTTCTCTCTTTTGATATTTTGTTACAATCTTTTTCTTCTCAAATAATTTGCGCAGCATTTTCACTAACTCGACATTTGCCGCGTGTCCGGATCGCGCCGCCATAATATGACCAATTAAAGGAGCTCCCAGCAAAGCCAAATCGCCAATTAAATCCAGTGCTTTATGGCGAACAGGTTCATTATCAAATCTTAGTACCTTTCCATCCAAAATTCCGTTTTCGCCAAGGATCGTAGATTTAGGGATTTTGAACAAATCCTTCAGCCTGTCAAACTCACTCTCTTTTAATTCACGGTCTAAAATCACTATCGCGTTATCAACATTTCCGCCTTTAATCAAACCATGCTCTTTTAGCATTTCAACTTCGTGGAGGAAGCAAAAAGTTCGCGAAGTCGCGTATTCTGAAACGAATTCATCTTCCAAAGAATAAAGGGACGTATATTGTGTGCCAAGCGCGGGATTCTGATAATCTACCATAAAGGTAATACGAAACTGATCCGAAGGCACAACCACAATATCAATCTTGTTTTCATCGTCATGATAAGCGATTGTCTTTTCAATTATCACATAATCTTTGGGAGAGGATTGCTCAACAATTTCCGCCTTTTGTAAAATTTCCACAAACGGCATGGCAGAGCCATCACCAACAGGGGGTTCGTTGTTGGTCAGTTCAACCAAAATATTGTCGATCTCCAATCCGGCAACCGCAGCAAGCACGTGCTCGACAGTATGTATTTCCACGCCATTTTGCCCGATTGTGGTTCCCCTGGAAATATCAATAACATGATCGATATCAGCCAATATTTCAGGACAATTTTCCACATCTACCCGTTTAAAGCGAATACCGGAATTTTCAGGCGCCGGATTGAATGTCAGCGTTACCTTATTTCCCGTATGAAGACCTATACCAGAAATTGAGCCTGTTTTTTTTATCGTCCTTTGCTTTTTTAACATGAAGCATCCCTTTCAATATGAAAAATTAATTCGCGCTAACAAATTAATAAACAATTTTTTTTCTTGGTAAATATTTATTTGTATTTTTAAAATAGAATATTACCGCGTACTATCCGATCCAATAACGAATTGGGCATAAATAAATTTCATGAAAAGCTATTTTTTTCAATCTGTGTCTTTGAGAGATTCTGATAATACCTATTTTGTCAATTCATTTATTTTCGATTCAAGCTCGTTGATCCGTTTAAGTAAATCGGGCAATTTTCTGACAGCAGCTTCCTCTCTTTTCGCCTGCATAATGGGTCTCGCCGGATAACCAAAATACACTGAATTTGGTGGCAATGGTTTGGAAACGCCGGACTGTGCCGCCACAGTGACGCCGTCTCCGACCTCAATATGACCGACAAATCCAACCTGTCCGCCAATGATAGAATTTTTCCCAAGTTTTGTACTGCCTGAAATTCCTGTCTGCGCCGCGATGACTGTATTTTCACCAACCTCAACATTATGCGCGATCTGAATTAAATTATCCAGTTTAACACCATTGCGGATAATGGTCGCTCCCAGGGTCGCCCGGTCAATGGTACAACCAGCGCCAATTTCTACATTGTCTTCAATAATGACGATGCCAACCTGCGGAATTTTATGGTAAATTTCACCTTCACGGGCAAATCCAAAACCGTCAGAACCAACAACTGTTCCGCTATGGATAATTACATTATTTCCCACGCGTACCTGTTCTCGGAAAACCACATTGGCAAAAATCAATGAATTATTGCCAATCTCTACATCCTGTCCAACGACCACACCGGGATATAGCTGTACATTCTCGCCAATCACAGAATTTTTTCCTACAACGACGCAAGCGCCAATCCTGGTATTTTTCCCAATTACAGCCGTCTCATCGATGACTGCTGAGGGATGAATACCTTCGGGCAGCATTTCAACGTGTGGGTGAAAGTATCGCAGCAATTTTAAAAATGAGAAATAAGCGTTTTCAGTGCGAATAACGGTTTTACTGGTTTCCGGAAAATCCTTTCCAACCAGAACCGCGGACGCGTTTGTTGTATCAATAAATTTTTCGTAACGGGGATTGGTTATAAATGTAATCTCGCCGGGTTTAGCGTCTTCCACTTTCGCGACCCCGTCAATTTTTATCGAGCCGTCCCCTTTCAATTCGCCATCAACAAATTCAGCAATTTGAGCCAAAGTGAGTTCCATATCACTCCTTTTTAAGCATACATTATGGAAAATTAATAAGCTTAATATTTACCAACCAGTGAGTAAAACATAGCTGCTTAAATCTGGTAAAACTATTTTCTCACCAGCAGGTATCAAATACAAGAGAGAAGCAAATTCCTGAATTACAGATGGGAAATTTGCTTCTGCATTTGCTCAATATTTATAATAAAATATTATGTTGAATTTTTTTACCCTGAGCATTTTTCTTTAAAATCTAAAAACTAACTCTAAAAGCTGCTTTTAGAATTATTAAATGAGTCAACTCTAAAAAGGTAAAAATTAGGTATTTTCCAATCAAAACAAAAACTGTTTATATTGAAGTTATAGCACCATAATTTATGAAAAATCTTAAAATA
>NBLI01000172.1 GCA_002084535.1 Candidatus Zhuqueibacterota bacterium 4572_119 | reverse complement strand
ACTGAGGCGTTACCCGCGCTATTAAAAATTTGCTTGTTTTTTAGCTGTCGAGACATTGAATGTCCAAAAAAAAATAAAATAAAATTTTGAACATTAAAAAAAACGTCATACTCATCGTTGGTCCAACAGGCATTGGTAAAACAGGGCTGTCTCTGCGCCTGGCGGAATCTTTGCCGAACGTTGAAATCGTATCCGCTGATTCGAGACAGGTTTTTAAAATGATGGATATTGGTACGGCAAAACCCGACTTGAATGAATTGCAAAAAGTAAAGCATCATTTTATTGACATTGTTTTCCCTGATGAATATTATAGCGCTGGAAAATATGGCAGGCAAGCCCGAAGAAAAATCGATTCACTTTTTCAGTCAAATGCGACTCCGATTGTTGTTGGCGGTTCAGGATTATACATACAGGCGTTGGTTGATGGTTTTTTTGAAAGAGAAGTTTTTGATTCTTTAGTCAAGGAAAAATTTAAAAAAATTATTGATAAAAAAGGAATTGAGCATCTCTACCAAAAGCTGCTACAAATTGATTCAGCCTCCGCGAAAAAAATCCATCCCAATGACGCTCATCGAATTGTCAGAGCGCTGGAAGTATATGAACTGACAGGCCAGCCCTTGTCAGAGTTCCAACAAGAAAAATCAACGCCGGCGGATTTTGAGCCATTCTTTATTGGTTTGAATCGCGGTAGGGAAAAATTGTATCAGATCATAGAGGAAAGAGTTGATTCGATGCTGCGGCAGGGACTTGTGGATGAGGTAAAAAAAATACAGCAAAGCGGTTATACGTCAGAATTGAATAGTTTAAAAACTGTTGGCTATCGTGAGATTTTTGATTTTTTGAACGGCAAGATTGACTACGACGAGGCGGTGAGGTTGATAAAACAGCGGAGCAGAAATTATGCTAAAAGACAGCTCACCTGGTTCAGAAAAGATCAAAGAATTCACTGGATAAATGTTGACGATTATAAAGGAATTGACGTTTTGACGAAACATGTGTTGGAAATTTATGATCGACACAAACAACAATGATGAATTAACGAAATCTCCTACGATTTGAAATATGGTGGGAGGTTTAAATTCTTTTGTTTCAATTTATATGCTAACAGGGATCTGAATAAAACTTCTTTATAAACTCGATGGTTTCTTCAGGTGAGTCAACAATATTGAACAATGCCAAATCTTTTTCTGATATTTTCCCCTCTGCCAACAATGTTGAGGTCATCCAATCATACAATCCGTGCCAGTATTTTTTGTCCATTAAAATAACGGGAAATCTGCTGATTTTTTTGGTCTGAATCAAAGTCAGTGACTCGAATAACTCGTCCAGCGTGCCCAATCCACCCGGTAAAATTACAAATGCTTTTGCGTATTTAACGAACATAACCTTGCGGACGAAAAAATATCTGAAATCGAGTTTCACATTGGAAAATTCATTGGGAAGCTGTTCAAAGGGAAGGTCGATATTTAACCCAACCGAGGTACCGCCGGCTTCGGCTGCCCCTTTATTGCTTGCTTCCATGATTCCGCCGCCACCGCCGGTGATTACGCCATACCCTGCCTCCACCGCCAATTTTGCTGTTCGCTGGGCTTTTTCGTAATCGGGGTCGCCCTTTTTTGTTCTTGCTGACCCAAATATTGTAACGCAATCCCCGATTGTTGATAGTTCTTCAAAGCCTTCCACAAATTCTGAAATAATGCGAAAAACTCTCCATGTATCTCGTATATATAATTTTTCTAATTGGCCGTTTACTGGTTTATTCAATTCATTACGCATAATATTCCCTTACTTTATCAATATGAGTTTGCGGCTTACAGAGGCAGTTTCTGTTTCAAGACGGAAGAAATAAATTCCGGATGATAATTGAGTCCCGTAATCGTTTTTCCCATCCCAGGACAACTGATGCTCACCAGCATTCAATGTTTTGCTTATTAATGTTCTTACTCTCCGTCCCATTGGATTATATATTCTCAAGTTTACGGTTTTGGAATCAGATAGTTTAAATTTTATTATCGTAAAATTATTAAATGGATTTGGATAGTTTTGTACTAACGAAAATCCACCAGGTTTCATTAATTGCTCAATTGTGACATTTGTACCCCCGGTAAATAGTTGTGTTTTCGTAATTACCCCCAATGGAGATTTTAATTTTTCACAAATTTGTGAAGCATTTTCCGGGCTGAAATTGGGGGGTAGAAAAAAATTGTAATATTGAAAATCAAATTTGGTGTCAGTAGTGACAGAATTTTCGATATTGTTAAGCAGTGAAAACCCGTTATCGCCATATGATTTCATATCTCCTGTATCGTAACTAAAAATACTGGAATCGCCGGAGCTGCCATCTGTGGCTTCAAAGTAATAAAGGTTGATAAAATCTCCGAAAGGAGGAACGTAGAAAATATTGAGCAGGCTTCCCTGGGCGCCAGCTCCCATTGACCAGTTTAAGTTGCCCGGTTGTATCGTGCTATTAAAGGAATCTTTGCTTCCATCGATAGGAATTCCGCCTAAGTTAAACTCACTATAAAAATTCATGCCCGGGCTATTATCATTAAAATCCCATGACACACGAAATTCATCTACTTCGATCCCAATTCCAGTCAAGTTTCCGATGGGTATATTCACCAGTTTAAATGCGCTGTTCCAGGGATAGAAAAGTGAATTTTGAATGAATTTTTCGTTTATGGGAAAAATGGGGAATCGGTAAATGAAGCTGCCGGACATATTTCGGATGATCCGAACAGGACCAGCTTTAACCTGAACGCTGTTAGAAACCACACTATCTTCATCAGCAGCAAGAAAATTCCAAAGAAACGATAAAAACACCCTTATTTTAATCCTGTCAAAAATATCTTCATTGGAACCGCCAATTGTTTCTTTGATTTTTACATCGCTCAGCTGACCTGTATTGTTGAAACCAATTTCATAATTTAAGCTACTGATTCTGTCGTTTTGGGAATCGTAATCCAACTCATCATAGGACGGAACGGTTTCATCGAGGCTTTGGGAAAAATACAGGTAAACATAACCACTGGTATTGTCTGTCGAATCAAAAAACGCGATTTCGATCCTGTTAGAATCGGTTTCTTCAACCCACGAGTCGGTATTGGCTTGGTCGCCTAAATCGGCAGCCATGAACACCAACTCATCATCAGAGTCGAGCAAGCCAAACAAACTGTCCTCTGGGACAAAATACTTGATTGAGTCCTGAATTTCGCTGCGCGCGTTTTGGTAAGCGGGATTGATTTCATCAAACTGGAAAGGGATCAAGCGCCAGGTATCAGATATTGAATTATAGGAAAAGAGATAAAGATTTTCCAACGCGCAATTGTTAAAATTGGCGAGTGTGTCCCCAGTGATGATGATTGGTTCATAAGGTCTGCTTATTTGCGCCTGAGTTGATGACGCTATTAGCAAAAACAAAATTAGTAACAACGTGAGGTGTCTAATAGCCATTTTCTGTTCCTGTTTTTGATCAATGGATATAAACGATTTTTATAGTTTCACTAAAGTTTTCATCCGAAAATCTAAAAAAATAAATTCCGGGCGACATCTCAGATTTTAGGGAAACATTTTCCCAATGGAAAAAGTTCGATTCATTGGGTAATTTGCCAATAAAGACCCTGTCGATTTCCTGTCCCCGTATATTGATAACTTTGAGGTTGATATTCTGCTCGGATATTTTTTTAATCCAAAATCCGATTGCCCCGGAGAATGGATTGGGATAGGATTTGGAAATTTCAAATGATTTTATGGTGTTGGCGCTGCTCCTTTCTTTCCGCAAAACAAAGCTGTATTCTTCCGGGTCTTCTTTGAAATAAATTTTCTCCGGGTTCGCGAGACGATTTATGTTGATGGGGATAACAGCAATTTGCTGCCCTGATAGAACCTTGTCAAGATTTTTCGAGTCTCCGGAATTTAGCGTATAATCCCTTAAAATAGAGTCATCCCAAACAATCACACCAAGCTGCCAATGGTTTGGGAATTCGGCGGAAAAACTGATTCGGTATATACCATCATTAATGGGGCGGTAGTTGTAATAAGCCGCGGTAAGAAAATACCCGGCGTTCGCTACATCATGATAATATTCGATTATGGTGTCCTTTTCCGTTGCTATTTCAGGGAAAATCGTGCCCTCATTGTACGCGAAATCAGGCAGGGCGCGTTCCCCGGTAAAGAAATTCCACTTGGCAAATTTGACGAACTCTTCCTCGAAAGTTGAACCACGGTTTCGAAAAAATTGATCCATTGCTTCAAGAGCAGTTTTGTCCGGCATTAAATTCCAGATTTTCCGAATCGCGTCCGTTCCGAAATTTTCCTCAATATAAAAGCCCAAAATACAATCACCGTAAATATGTTTTTGTACATTGGGAATTGTAAATGAAACACCGTTCAACGGAATTTCCGGCGCGGAAAAAAAATAATCAAGATAATATAGGTAATTGTTTATTTCATCATAAACCTTGTCTTCCATCCATACGGCAGACAGCTCAAATAAGAAAGAGTCTTTTTTGCGAAACACATAACCCAATTGAATCGCGTGAAAAAATTCATGCGCAGCGGTTACATAGATTGCGTCATCACCCTGGATGTGAAATCCGGGTCCAACAAAATCGTTATCAAAAACTATGTAGCTGGAAACGTTTTTTTGTTCCCAGATTCCCGGATCAACATTGATGGTTATGGTGCGCCCATAACTGTTTCCCAGGTCAATAACAAATATTTGATAGGGTACTGTCCCATTTTCCATTGACGGCGGATGATTGTAATTAAGCGTGTTAATCTCAATGTCATAACTGTTTTCAAAAGCCCGCGCCATCTTTTCTATCCAGTCCGGTATGAAAGTTCATTGAACTTTGATTGATTCTTTTGTAATGTGTTTTTGTGATAAAAGATTTTAGTAAAAAATGCTATAAAAAGCAATCGATTTTTCCCGGTGATTTGTCCGGTTCAACAACAATTCATTTTTGAAATTTCACTAATCGATATAAAAAAGCGAACGCCATCTTAAAGATGGCGTTCAGTGAAATTCCAAACAAATTAGCTGGTTAAATAAAAGTATAAGACACTCCGAGGGCAATGGATTGCTTGATTTGCCGTTTAGCCGAGATATCTTTATCATAAAATAATTTGAAATTAAAAGTAATGTTAAAATATTTAGAAATTTTTGTTGAAATAAGGTTGTCCCAATTAACATCAGTTTTATCAAATGCTTCAAACGCTGAAAATAATTCCAGCTTCGAAGTCAGCAAGCTGTTTTCAGAAATTTTTAAAGAGATATCAGTAACCGATTCAACGCCGAATTCATTTTTGAATTTTTCGATCTCTTCAGTTTCAGGGTCATCCGCGTAAGGTGCCGGATAATCACTGGTGATGGTTTGCTTTACCGCTCCGCCAAGCCTGGTCTGGACAAGGTCATTGGGCTTATAGCCAAGGCCAATGCTTTCCCGGAAATAAGCCGGATCAAAAATGGCGGATATTTGAGTTTTGGGCTCGGTACCGTAATTATACCCGGGCGCGAATTGTGACTCCCCGGTGGCGGCGACGAAAGGATTCAGAAATTTAGCCAGTTTGTAAGTGTAAACCGTTTCCAGTTTAATTTCGTCGATTGATTTTTTGGCTTCCTGGTCACCAGTTTTGGTGGAACCGTAATTAAATTTTCCTGTGTTAGCCCAGTTGAATTTTTCCTGGTCATTGATGAATTTGAAATTCAAATTTATCTGCCACGCGAATGAATTTTCGCCTCCCTGTGCCCAATTATCAAAACTTGTTTGTGTTAGGTTTAAACCGCCGATCATTTCTTTTTGCCACCCGTATTTGGGTTCTTTCGGGGCTTCTTCCTGAGCAAACGCGATAGACAAAAGGAAAATCGAAAAAAGAGCAATCATAAATAAAGTTTTAACTTTCATGACATTCTCCCTTCATAAAATGAATGTTTGTTATTATTAGTATTGTGATTATTGTGTATGGTCATCAATTTTTATTATAAATGACAAACGAAAATCTTGTTAAGATTTCTAAATATACTGTTTATTTGTTTCACAAAAAAGAAAAAAATGAAATTCATAAAAAAAAGATGGTTGGTTTTTAATTATGATCAGGTAAGTAAGTGAAGGCTGTGTTTGATTTTAGAACAAAACGGAGTAGTTCAAAAGATGCGTTTTCGGCAACAATGTGTCAACGGGTTTTTTAAATTCGGACTTACTTTTCAAAAAATTGTCATGGAAGATGAGGTTTAAAATGAAAAGATTATGAGGATAAAAAAGTCCTTGAAGTAGGTCAATAGAAAGTTGGTAATGGTAAAACAGTACAACGGCTGACAGTTCGTAATTGCATGATGGATTAACAATTTAAAAATAACGGAAGAGCAATGTTTAAGAAGATTATTGACATCTCGATAGACATAAAAAACTATTAGCTGCTATAAAATCCCAATTCTTCGTAAGCGGGCATTGGCGCTCGCGTGAATGTTATTGATTACCCGGTCAATATATTTGGATTTTTTGCGATTTGCACCATCATATTCATCTACTGAATTCTGGTATTTTTTAACCGCCGCGTATTCGCTGATTGGCAGCAAAGTGAGAAGTGTATCTTTGACAAAATCGGATGACGATTTCCCAGCCATCTTGCAGATGTCTTCGAGAAGCTCACCCTGGTCTTCTGACAACTTTACAGTTATTGTTTTCATGGCTTTCTCCTTCAATATTGTTTTAGCTTCAAGCATTTAATTGTTGTTAAGTTAAGCTTGCTGTCCTAATCTATTACAAAAGTTGTGCCATAATGAATGCGAAATTGTTTAGTTAAAAAATGATACGAGATTACAAGTGGTTTGTTTCTTAATTTAATATATATTAGCTGCTTAATCATAGATGTGATTTGTCTCAAATTTATAAGAAATTATTTATTTAGCCATTTGATATTTCAAAGTGAAATGTAAAATTACCGAATTTAAATACTAAACTTTGTATTTTAAAAGGCTTAAAGTTAGTTTTTGGTAACCGATCACAGGATATTAAGATTATTTTTTTTT
>NBLI01000171.1 GCA_002084535.1 Candidatus Zhuqueibacterota bacterium 4572_119 | reverse complement strand
AGAAGATTTCAGCCTTTTGAACGATCAGCAATTCAACTATTAGCAACTGCGTCAAGTTATGAATAACCGCTCCAGAAATACTGATACCAAAAATGCTGAAAGTTTTGGGGAAGTTTTTTTTAAGAAAAATCATAATAAAGGTCGCGCATAATCCACCGGAGATGCTCAACAGAAAAGTTGGATTGAGCAATGTTCCCAGCAGAAGAGAACCTATCAACACCCTGCCGATCACAACGATCAAAGCTGCCGCGTTACCCAAAGTAAATAAAGCGATCAAAGTTGCCACATGGGCTAAACCCGGTTTTACCCAGGGAAGCGGGCGCGGGATCAGCGATTCAAACATAAACAGAATAAGTCCGATCCCGATTAATAAAGCGAGTCGAATTAAGTAAGAGTTATTAATATGTTTTTTACTGGGTGATAACATCAAAGTACTGGTTATTTTTACTTTCTATGGCAATGATTATTTTGTTGGGGACGCAAACGATTATCTCAAACGACCCGCTGATCCAGCCGGATTTGACGCAAATTTTTTGTGGGCAGTCAGAGTGAATGACGCGAACTTTTCCTTTGTGAATTAAAATACGGGTAGTGCCGATGGGACCGTGCAGGTTTATTTCGCGGTCTTTATCCAAATTGTAGCGATAAATTTTATTGTTTGCAATTTTGATCAATACAGTGCTTCCAGGTTGTTGATAACGTTGAAGCGCGAATAAACTTACAAATCCGAATAAAAAGAAAATCAATATTAATATTTTATCGCCGGTTGTAAGTAATTTAAAGATTGTGGATAAGAATGAATTTTTATTTTTCATGAAATTGAATCTATCTGAGTATTAGGTCAAAAAATCTGTATTGTTCATAAACTGTTGCCCATGAGTCATGGTTGCCCAATTCCGGCGTGTCAAAATAAATCCTGACGCCAAGCTGATGGTCCTTTTGTAATTTGAAAGGTATCTTTGGATTGTTGGGGATTTTAACTTTGATGATATGCCTGTCTTCAAACACATTTGTTTGCAAATCCAGTGACAATTCATCCAGAATATAACCAAATTTAGCGACATATTTTGGATCGTCATCCCACATTTCGTAGTGTCCCCTGTTCAAAGATTCACGAAAATTCCTCGCTGTCTCAGTACAATCCATCACCCGGATTTCTGAAAAACGGCTGGAAAATGGATCGATCACAATTCGATAATTGTCCTTGCCATGCCACCAGCCATTATTCAGCAAATCAATATCGAGATGTACTTTTGCCGGAGCGTCCAGCTCACATCCAAAGTAGAGAAAGTCTTCATCCCAGTTGAGATAAATTTTTGTGTTCAGGGGAATATCCAGTAAAAAATTGGAAGAAAAATCCATTTTTTGACTGACTAAATACCATGAGTTCCAACCACTTTCAAATTGAGGAGTGATTTTTGGAATTTGGTGATGGAGCGCATTTAAAGGATATTTATCCAGGTTGTCCGGCATACCGTCCATATCCGTATCCTTTGACCCCGGATTGCTTCCTTTGTATATTCCCGCCATAAATTCTTCCAAATCTGTCAAGTCATCCCCGTCCGTATCCGCAAGTGTTGTGTCACTGCCGAAGCGAAATTCATCGATGGGAACACGGTTGTCGTGGTCAGGGAAGTGATCATTATCTGCATCCACCGCGGCTTGAATATGTCCCCAGAGTGATTTGATTTTCAGATAATTTTTGAAATTACGAAAAATTTCCGCCTGGTAGTCAAATTGCTCTCCGGCGTTAATTGAATAATCAAGCGGTTTATCCCCGTGCCACATTTCCGGCGCGTTGCTGCCTTCGTAGCAAATCAAATCGATGGAATGTTGGATCTCGTGAGTAAAAAGCCAGGTGGCTTTGTAATTAATGTCGCTTTTTTTACCCGGATAAATTACCGAAGTCCGGCAAGGGTATCGGAAAAATGAATAGCCAGATTGTCCCAATATTTTCATGCCGCCATAATTGCCACCGCCAGCCGGAGGCGCGTAGATGGCAATGACTATTCCGTACTGGTTTCGCGTAATCCCATTCGCGAATAAATCCGGCTCTATATATTCAGGTTTTAATAAACCGTCCGATGGGAAAAAACTTTTCTTTTTATACTCATCGATAACGAGGTAAGAAATATTTAGATTTAGCTTGCACCCGGAATTTCGCCAAATAAATTCTCGTGACAAGTTGATGCCATTTTTTAGATTTTCAATTTCAGCAGGGGAAACTTTTTTGCCGGCAGTATTACTATAAATAACCGTCAAAACATCTATTGTGGCGAATTCGGTTGTACTCGTCTTTGAAGTTTGATAAACTTTTGGTGTTGATCCGAAAATGAAACCAAAAGAGAAAAATAATATCAAACAAGCCGATTTAAAAATTAAGGATTTCAAGGCTGTCTCCTATTTTTTAAAAAATCCTAAAAAAACCGGGACCTTTGTTAATCCCACAATATGCTTTTCATGTTCAAAGCGTTTGAAATATAGTTGACTGGATTTGCCTCCATCAAGATTTAACGCTGATCGAATTTTTAGTTGAGGATTCAATAAGAATTTTTGCAGGTCAGAAAAACTAATTCCGCTCAGGTGAGTATCGGTAATATAAATAATAATTTTGCCTGATGAATCAATGGCGATACCCGATCTTCGCTTTCGTTCATCTTTATTGCGTAATTTCTGGATGGCTCTGCCGCGATGGATGAGTCTCGGCATGGATTGAATAGCCTGGATCGTATTGTTTGATAAATATGAATCCCGGTGATAAATTATTGGACGGTCATGTTTAATACAAAATATCCCCGAATTTCTCATTCCCGATGTTGGCATGCGCTGAATTTGATCCCCATCGATAATTAACAAACCGAGCGGACGGTTTTGTTCATCGAAAAAGCTGCCATTTATCGTGGCGAACGCGCTATTTGACCGTGCGATATCTTGTGCTGTTGAAAGTTGTTTTTGATAGAGTACTCGGGTTTCGATAAATTTTGGATCAACGCGCAGCATGAATAATTCAGTACCGAATCTTGTGTCCGGATTATTTACCGTAACCGAGCATGATTCAATTCCTTGATCAATATTGCTCCATTTGATAATTCCCACGGCAGCCCGAGGACGTTGGAATAATCTGTAAATTCTTTTTGCTGTGGATTTATAAAAATTGGGATAATAATAAATAGAAACAATAATTAATAATAAAACAAAAATTACTTTCCACAACCTGTTTTTTTTTGATTTGTTTTTGTTTTTCAATTTAATATTGAAATTTTGGTTAAAGTTATTTAATAGTTATAGAATACAACTGTATTGCAAAATGATATGTTTGTATTTCAATGTGAAATAAATTATTTGAAAAGGTTTTTGATAGCAATGATGGTTTAACCTGAATTTTCCTTTAATTATAAAATATATACAAACAGTTATTCAAAATCAAGCAATATAATGTAATTTTATTATAATGGATTTATCTTATAATAAACAATAGATTATGTCGATCTGAAATGCAGTATTAAATTCATTCGCTCTTGTCGTTGCGCCGCGTTGTGCAATTCAATTGACAAAATGTTAAAAGGGCATAATAATTGCGTGTCTGGAAATGAAATCAAAAAGCACCATTTGCTCACCAATTAATTTAAATAAGTGAATTACCATGACAGTACACTCTCATAAATACAGAATGATTTTTGTAAGTCTCATTCTTTTTATGATTATCTATGCTTTCGCTTCGTCCGCGGAAACAGATCGTGAGTATGGACTGGTAATTCCACAGGTAGTCTTGGATTACTGGGAAACACACAAAGTTGATGTTCAGAGTTTCTCAAGCGGCGATCTTCAGGCATCTATCGATTGGAGTGCAAATGACAGCGATGTTAAAAATCAATCAAGCTGCGGATCGTGTTGGGCTTTTGCAGCTGTGGCGCTGGTTGAAAATATTAGTAATGAAAATGACGTATCAGAACAAGTTGTGATTTCCTGTGTAGAAGAGGGAAGTTGCAGCGGAGGTTGGTATGGCGATGCTTTGAAGTACACACATGACTCCGGCATTCCACCAGAAGTTTGCTATGTTTATACTGCGACGAATGGAAATTGTGGAAATAAGTGTTCGGATCCTGAATACGGATTATTTGTGACGAATTATGATTATTATGGGCGCTGGGGTGTACCGAATAGCAGCACGATTAACTCATTGAAGAACCTGTTGCAAACAGGACCGGTTTGTGTGAGTATGTACGTGCCGGCGGACACCACTTTTGACAGGTATGATGGTGGAATTTATAATTATGAAGGTGGACCGATTTCTGAAGACCGGGGACATGCGATACTGGTAGTCGGTTATGATGATTCAGAAGAGTACTTCAAAGCAAAAAATAGCTGGGGCGGCAGTTGGGGTGAATCCGGATATTTCCGCATATCTTATGATGATGTTACTGATGATGTTCAATTTGGTGGATATGCATGCACCGCCTCCGGCGCTTATGTTACCTATTATGTACCTGTAGAATTGGTATCTTTCACGGTTGATGTAAATCAAAATTCGGTGCTATTAAATTGGCACACGCTTTCTGAAACAGATAATTACGGCTTTGCAATTGAAAGAAGCGGAAATGGGACGGATTATCAAAGCATTAATTTTGTCAAAGGCGTGGGTACAACTTCGGTACCACAATCTTATTCTGCTATTGATGAGAATTTACCGGTAGGAAGGCTTTTTTACCGGCTGAAACAAATCGATTTTGACGGGCAGTTTAATTTATCAAATGTTGTCGAGGTAAAAATACAATCACCGAAAAAACATGCTCTGGTACAAAATTATCCCAATCCATTTAACAGCGAGACAAAAATATCGTTTCAGTTACCTGGATTTGAATTTGTATCCTTAAAGATTTATAATATCGTTGGGAAAGAAGTAAAAACATTATATGAACGTAAACTGGATGCCGGCTACCATGCCGTAGTCTGGAACGGCAAAAATGCATATAATGAAAATGTTCCCAGCGGAATATACTTTTGCCAGTTAAAAAGTGGTGATTTTGAAACAACGCGTAGAATGCTTTAT